>JBFMHE010000028.1 GCA_040752355.1 Nitrospirota bacterium
CCAAACTCGGAATTTGCCACTTGTACCTTGGAATCTCCAGTGCGAAGCACTGGTCCGTTCGACTTGCATGTGTTAAGCACGCCGCCAGCGTTCGTTCTGAGCCAGGATCAAACTCTCATAAGTTTTCCTGACAAACTCAAATTCACTGACAGAATCTACCTTTAGTTTTCAAAGAACAAAAAGCTCCTCGTGCCCGGGACTCTTTTTTTGCGAAAAAATCATAACAACTTTCGCCTGAATCCAAGACATGATAGAGATAAACAAGAGAATTTGTAAGACTCAAAGAACGGCTATGTGTTTACTATAGCAAATGATGCCCGCTCTGTCAACTGCCCGCAAGGCTTGCTCACTCAGCAATATCCCTTACTGTTATCGGCACAGCGTACATCTTCTTCATCTCTATCCGAGGATAACTAAATCAAAGAGCGAATATCTAATATAACACAACAAAAGATTCCTGTCAACACCAAGAAATACTATATATTACAATTAGTTGTTTGAGTGAAAGGGGAGGGAACCATCGACTATCGGAGATCGTCGCGACGTTCTCTTGAAAGGCCTTACCTCATCGAGTGCAAGGTAAATTCAACGACTTAGTGAGCTGGAGAGGCAGGCGTATGCCTTTCGCTGACCTTCACCAGGTTTCGCACAAGCGAGGTGAACGGCAGCGGGACGGTCTTGACCTCGTAATGAAGCGAAGGAGAAAGGCCCTTTGTCTCCTCATCGAGCTTCGGCCCCTTGCTGAGCAGGAAGAAACCATCACGGTTGAGGAGATGTCCTGCTTTTTTTATAAGCTCTTCTATGCTGAAGAGCGCTCTCGTAAGGATAATATCGAAGGAACGGTCCTGCACATCCTCGATTCTGGATTCAATGATCTCCAGCGAGGAGAGACCGAGCGTCCTCCTCAGGTGTTTCAGGAAGGCGCACTTCTTCCTCGACGGCTCAACAAGGGTGATTGCGAGCTCCGGCCTGACAATGGCGAGCGGGATGCCGGGGAATCCTGCGCCACTGCCGACATCGCAGATGCTCTTTTCCTCCTCTATGAACGTGAGGTAAAGAAGAGAATCGAAGAAGTGTTTAATTATGATGTCCCTCTCGCTCTCCAGCGCCGTGAGATTATAGGCGCGATTCCACTTTTTGAGCTCACGTAAATAGGTGATGAAAGCTGCTATGACGCTGTCGGAGTGAGCAACACCCAGCTGAAGGAAGCCTTTTCTCAGGAGTTCCTGGCTTGTTTCCAATACCGCTCCACTGCAACGAGCAATATGGCGACTGCTGCGGGGGTGATCCCCGGTATCCTGCTCGCCTGGCCTATTGTTTCGGGCTGAATCGTCTGGAGCTTCTCGATAACCTCGCTCGATAGCCCGGCAACTGCGCTGAAGCTGAAGCCCTCGGGTATCCTCTTCACCTCGAACTTGCTCTGCTTCTCCGCCAGCTCCAGCTGCTTCTGGATATAGCCCTCATACTTGATGGTGATCTCCACAAGGGATTCGACCTCGGGAGGGAGCTCCGCAGGGGCAGGAGCAAAGCTTCTGATCACGGGGTAACGGACTTCCGGTCTCTTGAGGAGCTTATCGAGCGCCGTATCCTCTCCCAGTGCGGAGGTGCCGAGAGCGGAGAGGGCTCCATTGAGCTCAGGCGACGGCTTGAGGCGCTCTCTCCTCAGCCGGGCGATCTCCTTCTCCATGGACATCTTTTTGGCCAGGAACCGCTCATACGCCTCATCGGTAACGAGGCCGATCCGGCGCCCCTTGTCGATAAGTCTGAAATCCGCGTTGTCGTGCCGCAGCAGCAAACGGTATTCGGCGCGGGAGGTGAACATGCGATAGGGCTCGCTCGTTCCCTTGGTGACGAGATCGTCGATAAGGACGCCGATGTACGCCTCATTACGCCCCAGGACGAGCGGCGGCATCCCCTTCAGCTTGAGCGCTGCATTGACCCCTGCCATCAATCCCTGGGCAGCGGCCTCCTCATACCCGGACGTGCCGTTTATCTGTCCTCCCAGAAACAGTCCCTCTATCCCTTTGACCTCGAGACTATGCTTCAGCTGGGTGGGGAAAGCGAAGTCATACTCGATCGCGTAGGCAGTCCGCATGATCTCTGCATGCTCGAGCCCCTCGATGCTCCTGACGAGCCTTACCTGTACATCATAAGGCAGGCTGGTCGAAATGCCGTTGGCATAGTATTCCGTGGTCTCGAGCCCTTCGGGCTCGAGGAAGACCTGGTGCCGCTCCTTTTCGGAGAACCGCACTACTTTATCCTCAATCGAAGGACAGTAGCGCGGGCCGACGCCCTTGATCCTTCCTCCATAGAGAGGCGACCTGTCGAGGCTGCCCCTGATGATTTCGTGCGTCTGCCGATTGGTGTACGTAATATAACAGGGCAACTGCGGATTGGTGATCTTTTCCGTTGCATAGGAGAAGGGGGGAGGGGGCTCGTCGCCCCATTGGGGCGCCGTCTTCGAGAAGTCGATGCTCCGCGCATCGATACGCGGCGGTGTGCCGGTCTTGAGCCTCCCCAGCTGCAGCCCCAATGCCCTCAATGAATCGGAGAGGCCGACAGAAGGGAATTCACCGGCCCTGCCGGCCTGAAAGCTCTCGAGGCCTATGTGTATCAGGCCCTTCAGGAATGTGCCGGTGGTCACGACAACCGCTCTCGCGCCGTAGAATACGCCGAGCGTCGTTATGACACCGTTCACCACGCCCTCTTCTGCCACGATCTTCTCGACCATTCCCTGCTTTATGGCGAGATTCTTCTGGTGCTCGAGGGCGTGCCGCATGTGCGACCGATAAAGAGCCCTGTCTGCCTGGGCGCGCAGCGACCGGACTGCCGGGCCTTTCGAAAGGTTCAGCATTCTGAACTGGATTCCCGATTTATCGGCGATCTTCGCCATCTCGCCGCCGAGCGCATCGATCTCGCGAACGAGATGCCCTTTGGCAAGACCGCCTATGGCCGGATTGCAGGAGAGCTGCGCAATGGTGTCGAGGTTTATGGTGAAAAGACAGGTCTGCAGGCCCAGACGTGCGGCAGCGAGGGCTGCCTCACATCCGGCATGACCGGCGCCGATCACCACGATGTCGTAATCTTGCTCTTTATACATCAATCCATTATTATACCACTGATGAATGCACCGGTTTACGAACATACCGTGATTGCGCTGAGATCCATAATACACAACGAAAACGAGCCGCTCCAGAATATCTCTCACCTGCTGAAGTACGATCCCGGGCTCTATTTCTCCCTGCTCAAGTACATCAACTCCTCGGATAAGCGCAACGATATCACCTCGATCTCCCAGGCGATCACCCTTATAGGCGCCGAGGGAGCCGAACGCTTCATTCTCCAGCAGCAGGACGCGTTCCTGGATGAGCGGTATCACCTGCTGTGGTGTTATGCTGTCCTGGCTGGGGAGACCGCTGCGCTCATCAATGAGCGGGTGGACCTTGCTGACGAGGACGAGGCGTTCTTCGCCGGGTTGCTGCCGTCCATCGGGATGCTCCTCATGCTCGAGGCCCGATCGAGCTATAGTAAAATACTCGAGCTCCTCCTCAAGGTTCCCCTGGAGCATAGGGTATTCATCGAAGCGGGACTTTACAAAAGCACCCTCATCGCCCAACTCGACAGGAACCTGAGCGCACCGAAGGTCTACCGCGATATCGCCGACCTCATGGCTGCGGTATTTTCAGAGGAAGGAAGACGCAGGAACCATCTCGAGCACCCTGCAAAGCTCTCCATTGCATATAAGTCCTTCCAGCTGTTCAGACTCCTCGACGCCGCCGATACCGCAGCCCGAGCGCTCCTGTTTCCTGCGGTCGTCGAGGCGCAGGAGAAGTTCAGGGAGCTCTGCAAGCGCTACTTCAGAATACCCGAGAACGAGATCGAAGAGCTTATGGCTGACGTAATGGAGCGGTTCGAAGCAGTCTGCCAGGAGCTCAACGTCGGAGAGCTCCCCGAACGGTTCTTCGGGAGTGCGGAGAGCTATGTCTCACCGGGCATCACCTTTCTGACGAAGTCGGAGTCGCTGAAAAGGGTGCTCGATGAGGCCTACGCAGCTGCTCGCGAGGACAAGAATATCTTCATTTACGGCGAGAGCAGCGTGGGGAAACGGCTCCTCTCCGTAGCCCTGCACCGGCATGCCGACAACCCCCGCCAGACGAAGCCCTTCCTCGCCATTCATTGCAGCACGCTCGACAGCGAAACCTTCGAGATGGAGCTCTTCGGAGCCAAAGGGGGATTCCTCGGCTTCGAAAAACATAAAGGCGCTCTCGAACTGGCGAACGGCGGGATCATTCTCCTGAAAGATATCGACGCCCTCCCCCCGATGCTCCAGGACAGGCTTGCCGATATCCTGACCAACGACGAGTTCTACAAGATAGGAGAGACCCACCCGGCCTCCTTTGATATCAAATTCATCGTTACCTCGAGAGTGGATATCGTTAGGGAAACCAGGGAGGGGAGATTTTCCGAGAGGCTGCTCACCGCGATCAATCCGGTGAGCATACCTATCCCTCCCTTGCGGGAGCGTCGGGAAGATATTGAGTTTATCGCGGATTCCATCATAGAGAAATACAATCTCAACCTGACCGACAAGGCGCTGCGCCTCGGCCTGCACGAATACTACGATGCACACGCCTTTCCCGATAACCTGAGGGACCTGAAGCGGCTGCTATTCTTCCTTTCCGCCAAGCACAGTCTTAAACCGTAGATACTCGAACAATCCCCATAGGCCTGCAACAAACACCGAGGAGAACCAGACGAGCGAGAGGGTGAACGACCTTTCAGGCGGCACGCCGATCCCTCCCAGGAGAAAGACAAAGGCGCCCTCACGCAGCCCTATCCCGGAGATCGAGACTGGAATCATCGAGAAGACGATGATGATCGGTAAAAAGACGAGGAGGGACAGGAATGAGATATTCAAAGAGAGGCCTTTCGCCAGGACATACACGGCGATGATCCCCAGGAGCTGGAGCGCTACGGAGTAGAGTAAGGCGGTAACGAGCGTGTCGCGCCTTATTGTATGCGTATGAAAGTACTGGTATGCTCTCTGGAGGAACTGTACCTGCCGTCCCCAGCTGAACTTGAATATAACGATAGTGGCGGCGATGAAGAGGATCAGAAGAGAGGGGATGGCCCAGAGCACCGGCACGCTCGACGACGCGCTCTCGAGGAGGGATATCCCGAACGGGAAGACCGTCATGCCTATAAGCAGAAGAGCGCCGAATCCGATATACCTGTCCATGAATACCGACGCAACGGCGATGGTGAGCGGAGCCTCTATCGCCGGACACTGCCGATCACTCCCGCTCTTCTGCCTGCCGATCATCTCCCGGCTCAGATAGTAGGCCTTAACCGCATCTCCCCCGATCCCGCCGGGGAGGTAGGTATTGAAAAACGAGCCGATCATGTACATGCTGAAGAGCCTCCTCGTGCCGACCGTGCAGGGCACGAGAAGCTTCCACCGGAGCGTGGAGAGATATGCGGCGAGGAGATACAGGGCGACCGCTCCCAAAAAAGAGAGGGGATTCAGAAGCCGTACATTGCCGAGAATCGCGGAGCCGCCGATGCGCGAGATCAGCAGGTAGAGGAGGGTCGAGCTGATAAAAAGCTTGAGAAGCAGCAGTGCATATCGCCTTATTCCCGGAGAGCCTTTCGGCGCAGCATCGCTCATGAGCTCATCGCCGTTCACGGGCTGCCGACGCTACCGGCCGGGGCCGAGGATCTTTTTTATCGCGTAGATCGGCTTTTTCTGGCTCTCGTGGTAGACCCGCACCAGCATCTCGCCCAGAAGCCCCATGCCGACGAACTGCACTCCGACGATGATAAGCAGCACGCCGAGGAGGAGGAGCGGCCTGCCGCCGATATTGACGCCCCTGAAGAGCTTGTCGAGAGAGAGGTAGAGGGAGATGGCGAACCCCGAGATGCCGAACAAGACACCCATAGGGCCGAAGAACTGCATCGGCTTTGTCGAAAAGCTCTGGAGGAACTTTACCGTTATCAGGTCCAGCAGCACCTTCATCGTGCGCGAAATGCCGTACTTCGATTTCCCGCGGAGCCGGGGATGGTGGGTCGTCTCTATCTCGGAGATGCGCACCCCGTACCAGCTGGCGACTGCGGGTATGAAACGGTGCATCTCGCCGTAGAGCCGCAGGTTCTTCACCACCTCCCGCCGATATGCCTTGAGAGAGCAGCCGTAGTCGTGGAGCCTGACGCCGGTTACCCTGCTGATGAGCCAGTTGGCGAGCATCGAGGGCAACCGCCTGCTCAGGAACGGGTCTTTTCGCTTCTTTCGCCAGCCGCTCACCAGATCGTACTCTTTTATGGCTTCGAGAAGCCGGGGGATATCCGCAGGGTCATTCTGGAGATCGCCGTCTATGGTCACGACGATATCGCCCCGCGCGAAGTCGAATCCCGCGGCAAACGCTGCAGTCTGTCCGAAGTTCCTCCTCAGGCTGAGGACGAGAATATTCTTGTTGCGCCGCTGTATCTCTTCGAGGAGCGGCAGGGTTCTGTCGTTGCTGCCGTCATCGACATAGATTATCTCGTAGTCCGCGCCGTATGCATCGAGGACCTCCTTCAGCCGCGCATTCAGAATCTCCACATTCTCCTCTTCATTATAGAGGGGAACGACAACGGACACATCCATGCTTCTCTCCTAGTAGCGTTCGGGTTGTTTTGTCGCAAGCGCTCCGAAATTATAACAGATAAAGAGAGAATATTCTCTCAGGAGCGTCTCTCGTTCATACACCCGGAAGAGCCGCCTCTCCGTGCGCTCGCAGGCTGCGGCAACCTCGGGCGGGACATCGCCGCTCCCTATCTTCACGAAAATGGCATCGAGAGATTGCAGCGTGCCCCCGGGGTTTCCCTGTCGCGCTGCCGCTGCAGCGCTGTTGATACCAGGCCAGAGATCGTACTGGTTCATTCTCCTGCCCAGGTTGATCGCGTAGGTCTTCGGCTGTCCCTTCACGTAGAAGGCGAGCTCGCTCGCCACCTGATAGCTGTCCGAGAAGATGAGCACCTCTCCCTCCCGGCCGAGCGCCTCCTTGATGCTCCCGACCTCTCTCCCGAGCTCCTCCCAGCCGCGCAGGCGCGAGCTCGGGTCCATTTTCGGCGGCAGCTTGAGAAGAGAGGGATAATGGCTTACCGCAGTGAGGAGCAGCGCAAAGCCGACAGCAAAGAGCGAAAGGTACCTGGCACGGGGGCACTGCCGCACCCGGCTTCTGAAGAAATATACGATGAAGGCGACGACGCCCGTTATATAGCCGGTCATCGCCCAGTTCGCCTGTACTTTCCCCTGCAGGCTCTTTAATAGAAAGAACGAAATAATAGGAATCGAGAAATAAAAAAGAACCTTTGACCGGAGATCATTGATGGTATATTTCAGCCTGAAGAGAGCGTACAGCATCATTCCGAAGAGCGCCGGCGTGACGACCCCTATCTGCGAGCCGAGGAACTCGGAGAAGCTCTTGAAGGAGAGAGCAAGCCCCTTCGCTATATGCGCCTGGCCGGCAGTATGCTTCATGGTTACCCAGCCATGCTGCACATTCCACAGGAGTACGGGGCTGAAGACGAGCAGACTCACGATAAGCGCCCCATAGGGTTTCGGCGATTTCAAGAGCGAGCGCTTATCGGAGAGCAGCAGAAGAAGAAAGGCGGAGAGTAAAAAGAATGCCATGGTGTATTTGGTGAGGAGCCCCAGTCCTGCGGCGACCCCCACCGCAAGCCAGTCCCTCCAGCGGCCTTCTCCAGGCGCAGCGACCGCTTTGTAAAAGAGATAGAGGGAAAGGATCCAGAAGAAAAGAAAGGGAGCATCTATGGAAAAGATCACGCCGAAGGGAGCGAAGAGGGGAATCCCCTGGAACAGGAGCGCTGCCATGGCCCCGAGGTCTTTTCCCAGCCGCTGCTGCCCGACACTGCCCGGGCCGACAGTAGAATCGTTCTTTTCATGGTACATCAGGGCGACAAGCTTATAGAGATAAACGCTGCTCAGCGCGGAAAAGATGACCGCCATGATGCGAATACCGAAAACCGTGTCCCCGAAGAGCGCCGTGCCGAGATAGATGAGATAGGCGATCATGGGGCCTTTGGAGTAGTAACTCAGATCGAGTCTGCGGGACCACTCCCAGTAGTGTGCCTCATCGGGACTCAGGTCGAGCGGACCATGGAGGATATAGTAGATACGGAAGATGCTGAGAGCTACCAGCCCCCCAAAGAGGACGGTCGTGTAGGGTTTTGTCCGGTAACGATTGCGGCAGAACGAGAAGAACGCTATGAGCACAAGGGAGAGGGAGGTCCCGAATAGAGCGCCTGCAACTACATCCGAGGGATAGTGGACACCGACGTAGACCCGCGAAAAGGCGATAAGGCCGGCGAGGACGAGCGGGTAGATCGCCCATGCAGGAGGTATCTTTCTCCACGTAAAGTAAAAGAGGGATACGGCAGCCGCAAAGGAGTTTATCGCGTGGTTCGAGGGCATCGAAAAGGACCCGCCCTTGCCGACGAGCACTCGTGCATCATCGAAGACCAGAAAGGGCCGCGGCCTCATGATAATTTTTTTTATCTCGCCGCCCAACCAGTCGCTGACGAGAAAAGCGAAAAGGGCGATCACGACGGCCCAGAGTAAATGCGCGCGGGAAATCGCTGCTGGGTCGCTGCCGCTCCGTCCCGGCGACGTTTTCCAGAGGAGATATCCCAGGTAGGGGAGGAGCAAGAGGTAGCCCCTTGCCGTTATAAAGGGCATTACAGCATCGAACAAGGGATTTGCAATTCCCTGATTTACCAGCAAGAAAATCCTGCTATCACTACTCAAGAAATCCACGGCCTCACTCGCCTCTGCTCGGTTTCATGTCCGGATATGTTACCACAGGGTAACTGTTTTAAGTTTTTCGTGAAATGCCCTGACCTGCCTGCCGCTGCGCTGCCGGGAAGCTGGAATGGAAATAAAAATATTTATATAATAAAAACAATATCTTGCGTCCTTGATCACATCGAGAGCAGCCCCGGGATGTCCGGCACAGGGAAGCCTCCCGGCGAAATGAACCGCACTTGAAGAGAAGTCTGCAGACTACAGGATATCTGCTACGGTCGTCTCGAAGATGAGCGCCTTCCCTGCGAGCGGATGGTTGCAGTCCATGGTATAGGTTTTTTCCGATATGCCGACGATCTTCGCCATGACCGGCATGCCATCAGCCCGGTAGAGCTGGAGCGGGTCACCGATCTCGAGATTATAGTCGAGCGGAATCTTCGCCCGTTCGAGCTCGAAGACCTTTTCCTTTACATACGGACCGTAGGCCAGCTCTGCCGGAATGACGATCACCTTCGTCTCACCCTCGGCCATGCCGATGACACCTTCTTCGAGGCCGGGAATCAGCTCGCCCTCCCCTACCGTGAACTCCAGAGGGTGGCCCTCCCGCGAAGCGTCAAAGACAGAGCCGTCTTCGAGCGTACCGGTGTAATAAATTCTTATAGTATCGCCCTTCTTTACTGTAGCCATCGTTTCTCCTTAACCTTTCTCTTTAGTATAATTGGTCACCGCTTCTTTTTGTCATTGTCTCAGTAATGTTCCACGTGGAACACTACCGGCAAGTCTCAGAGGCTAGGGGATATCACTTCCTCTCGAGCAGATCGCCATCGACACGGATATGGTCTGCCTCGATCTCGGAGAGGGCGGTGAATACTCTCTTCACCCGCGGCTCCGCTGCCTCCTGGGCAGCACGGGCATAGAACGCCGAGGCGAACTGCTCCTTGTCCCGGGCAATCCTCAGGTTCTCTCTATCGCTCTCGGTGGCGACCTCTTTCCCCGGCTCCGGCTTCGGCGCCTCGCACTTAAGTATCTTCTTCACCGCCGAAGCGTGCTCATTCTCAACCTTGGACAGATACTTGAATATCCCCTGGAGCTCGACATCCTTTGTCTTCGCCATCGCATCCCGGTAAAAGGCCGCATTGTTAACCTCGAGCTGGAGGGTCTGCTCGAGATTCTTACGGGATATGTCCGAAAGCGCCGTAATGCTCGTATTCTCATCCATCCATTCAGCACTCGGGACGAGATAATCGGCATGAGCACCGCAGAAGGGACAATTCGAGGGCTTCTCCTCTCCCATGTAAGGATCGCCACAGATCAGGCATCGATAGAAATTCATTATGCGTCCTCCCGGCAACGATGAAATAACGACCTCTTTATCTTACCATGAAAGCCCCCGATTACCTACTCTTCTGCACCCTCCCCCGCCAGCCTGCTTCACCGGAAGATGATGATCCAGCGGTGCTATAACTGAATTACGTGGTCAATCTATCAGGTGGTAACTATCTCCATAATATTTTAAAAAGAACTCTTGACAAAGTCAGTGCAAGAGTATAGGCTACAAGCAAGGTGGTTGCCTAGCGACGAAAGCCCGGCGTAGCAACCTGTAGGTCTCAGGAAGTTAAGTCGTAAGGTGTATAGCTTAAGATGTTGTACCGGTAGTGTCGTAAGAAGTAAATCTCATGACTTAAAAACTCCAGGAGGTTTGGTGCAAGCAGTACCGGGCAAAACGAGCAGGCGCCACCTTTCTATTTTGTTCACGTAGTGTTCAAAAGCAGTTAGTTCCTTCCTAATACTCCTCGCCACGCAGTCTGCTAAAATTCCGTGCAGTACAGGCAGTAACACGTCTTCTTCCGCTGTCATTGCGAGCGGAGCGCGGCAGAAGAAAGTGGCACTGGTTGAAGGCATGAATCCTGAATAAAAGGACCTCTCTGAAGACCTGAGGAAAAGGCGAGATTGCCGCCGTCGCTCCGCTTCTCGCAATGACAACCCTCTAATGCTACGGCAAGGCACAGCCGTTAGAGCCCACCCCTGCGCCCCTCCCGAGAGGAATCCCCCCAAGTTGTTCCACGTGGAACACGCTAAATCACCGTCCACTGCTGGGGGAGGAAGAGCCGGTCGTAGGTCATGAGGGCGAAGCTGTCGGTCATGCCGGCGATGAAGTCGCAGACCATCTTATTCCGATCCAGCTCCTTCTCGGGCGGGACATCCTTTGCGACTTCGTCGGAATGCTCCAGGTAGTACTCGTAAAGCGCTTTCAGGATGCCTTTCGCCTTGTTGAGCTCCCGTTGTATCGTTTCGCTTTCGTAGACATGCTCGAAGAGGAAGTCCCGGAGGCGATACATGGTGCTCGAAAGCTCCTCGCTGATGCCGATATGCCCGTGGCTGGCCGCAACCGTGGTCCTGATGGCATCGCGCACCATGGTGTCGATGCGCTTTGCATACGACTCGCCGAGGACCTTGCTGATCTCCTTCGGGACATCGGCCTTCTTGAGAACTCCTGCCCTGATGGCGTCGTCGAGGTCGTGGCTGAGGTAGGCGATGACATCCGACAGGCGCACCACCATGCCCTCGAGCGTCGCCGGCCGGTCCTTGGGATTCTCCGAGATAATGAGGCCCTTGCCTTTTGAATGCTTGGCAATACCGTCGCGGACTTCGTGGGTGAGGTTCAGGCCCTGCCCCTTGCTTTCGAGAAAATCGACGACCCTGAGACTCTGCAGGTAATGATCGAAGCCGCCGGGGTGTATCTCGTTGAGCAGCGCCTCCCCAGCATGGCCGAAGGGGGTATGGCCCAGATCGTGGCCGAGGGCTATCGCCTCGACGAGGTCCTCGTTCAGCCGCAGCGCCCGCGCAATCGTCCGGGCTATCTGGGAGACCTCGAGCACATGGGTGAGGCGGGTCCTGTAGTGGTCGCCCCTGGGTGCAAGGAATACCTGGGTTTTATGCTTCAGGCGGCGGAAGGCTTTTGAGTGTATGATCCTGTCGCGGTCTCTCTGGAAGCAGGTCCTGAGGTCGTCCTCGCGCTCGTGCTTCGCCCTCCCCTTGCTCCGGGCGCTCAAGCAGGCCCTGGGATGGAGTATAGTCCGCTCTATTTCCTCTGTCTGCTCGCGTATGTTCATAAATACCGTGAAGCGTAATGCGTAACGCGTGATGAGAGCAAAATATAAAAAGCCTGGAAACGTGCTTACAAGCCGAGCAATCAGAAGGCGCCTATATCAATGCAGCTCTCAGCCCTTTTATCAAATCCGGAATCTCACGCTCCCTGATCGTCCTCGCATCGAGGAGCAGCGCATCCTCCTTGATCCGGGCGATGATGGGCGGCTTGCCGAGACGGAGCCGCTCTTCGAGTTTGTTCACCGATATCCTTTCCGGCCGTACTGCAACGGCAAAGGTCTCGAACTCTATTTCGGGCAAGGCGCCGCCGCCTGATTGGGAGGAGTCGCTGATTACGGCTGCCGTCGCCAGGTCTTCGGCGCCGCCGAGCGCCTTCTTGAGCCTGGCCGCAATCCTCTTTGCCCTCGCCTGTATTGCGCCGGGGTCCTGCAGCAGCATCTGGAGTGTGGGGATTTCTCTCTTTGCCGTATCCTCATCAAGGTACTTCATGAGCACCGCCTCGAAGGCCGACAGGGTCAGCTTATCTATTCTCACAGCCCGCATAAGGGGATATTTAGCAATAATATCAATAAGTCCTCTCCTGCCGACGATCACGCCGCCCTGTGGCCCGCCCAGGAGCTTGTCGCCGCTGAAGCTGACGATATCGGCGCCCGCCTTTATCACCTCCTGGACCGTCGGCTCGATAGTTATGCCGTAAGGTTTCAGGTCCACGAGACAGCCGCTGCCGAGATCGAACATTACCGGGATACCATGCTTCCTCCCGAGAGTGACCAGCTCATCAATCTCGACCTCCTTGGTGAAGCCGATAATCCGGAAATTGGAGCGGTGTATTTTCAGGAGCATCCCGGTATTTCCGGTGATCGCATTCTCGTAATCGCGGAGGTGAGTCTTGTTCGTTGTCCCCACTTCGACCAGGGTGGCGCCGCTCGCGCTCATGACATCGGGCACTCTGAAGGAGCCGCCTATCTCGACGAGCTCTCCCCGGGAAACGATCACTTCCTTTCCCCGGGAGAGCGCGGAGAGGCTCACAAACACCGCAGCGGCATTATTGTTGACGATGAGACTGCTCTCCGCGCCGGTGATGTCATTCAGGAGCCGTTGCACATGAGAGTATCGCTTTCCTCTTTTCCCCTCTTCGATCTCGTACTCGAGATTGGAGTAGCCGCAGGCGATGCGCTTCACATTCTCGAGGACATCCTCCGGGAGCACGGACCTGCCGAGGTTGGTGTGCATGACGATGCCGGTTGCGTTAATCACCGGCTGCAGGCTGAAGGCAGAGAGCTTTTCGACATGGCTCTGGATATCGGCGAGCATCTCTTCGAGGGTGAATTCTTTCAGATCCCCTTTGAGGATCGCCTGCCGGTAGTCATCGATGGTCTCGCGTATAGCCTGGAGAAGGTAACGCCGGGGAAAGGTCCCCTGCCATGCCGCGCCCCGCGGTGACTTGAGCAGTTCATCGACAGACGGCAGTGATGACAGGAGCTGTTTTGTGCTCATAGCGGTCTCTTCTCCCTCGTGCTGCTGTGCGGTATCATTGTCCGACTGCCGGGGCGAGCACCGGCGCAGCACTATTTTACTCTTTTGTACAAAGGCTTTTCAAAGGCAATACGTTTATATTATTATACATGCTCGGCTTTGTTCCGTCTTTCTTTAATGTACTGAGATATTTTGAAATATCCAGGTGCTGTCGTAGACGTCAAATCAATTTTTGTGGAGGGTTGCATGCTGAAGCGCTATCTTTTGGCCCCTGGGCCGACGCCGGTTCCGCCGGAAGTGTTACTCTCGATGGCGATGCCGATGATACACCACCGGGCGCCGGACTTCCTGCCCATTCTCGATTCGGCCAAAAAGGGATTGCAGTGGCTGTTCCAGACAAAGAACGACGTGCTTATCCTCACCTCTACCGGTACGGGAGGCATGGTCGGCTCGGTGAACAATTTTTTCAACCCCGGAGAGAAGGTCCTCGTCGTTAACGGCGGAAAGTTCGGCGAGCGCTGGACGAAGATAGCGCAGGCCTACGGCCTCAAGGTGGAAGAGATCGTCGTGGAGTGGGGTTACTCCATTAAGCCCGAGGCAGTCGAGGCGGCATTGAAGAAGGATCCCGAGATCAAGGGCGTCTTTGTTCAGGCTACCGAGACTTCGACCGGCGTTTACCATGACATCGAGGGCCTCGGCAAGGTCATCAGGAAATTCGAGAATACCCTCTTCATCGTCGATGCCATCAGCGCGCTCGTTGCGCAGGACCTGAGGACCGACGAGTGGGGCATCGATATAATGGTAGGCGGCTCGCAGAAGGGGCTGATGCTGCCGCCGGGGCTCGCCTTCGTGAGCGTGAGCGATAAGGCATGGAAGAAGAACGAGGCGTCGAAGATGCCGCGCTTCTATTTCAACTTCAAGAAGGAGCGCGAAAACCTCGCCAAGAACCAGACGCTCTTCACCTCGGCGGTGACGCTCATCATCGGTCTCAACGAGGCGATCAAGATCCTCCAGAAAGAGGGGCTCGAAAATGTCTTCAAGCGCCACGCACGCCTCGCCAATGCGACGAGAGAGGCGGTCAAGGCGATGGGGCTCGGCCTCTACTCGAAAGAGTCGCCGAGCAACTCGGTGACCGCGATCGAGGCCCCTGCCGGAGTCGACGGCCAGGCGATCTATAAAATGCTGCGGGAGAAATACGGCATTACCGGCGCAGGCGGCCAGGATAAGGCGAAGGGCAAGATCTTCAGGCTCGCCCACCTCGGCTATGCCGATACCTTCGATGTGATCACCGGCATCGCGGCCCTCGAGATGGTGCTGAAAGAGCTGGGCTACAATGTGAAGCTCGGCACCGGTGTGGCAAAAGCGCAAGAATTGCTGATGCAATAAAGACAAGCAAGAGGTGAGAGCTAAGAAGTAGGAAGTAAAGGCAAAAGGAAATTCTTTTACTCTCACTTCTCACTTCCTGTTTCTTGCTTGTTGTGCTATTCCGCTCACTCCAACATGAGGAGCTAATAACGAAGGAGGTAGTAGGCATGAAGGTTCTTGTAAGCGACAACATCTCATCGAACGGTGTCGAGATTCTCAGGAAGGCGGGGCTCGATGTAGACGTCAAGACAGGCCTCAAGCCCGATGAATTGAAGTCCATCATCGGAGAGTACCATGCGCTCATCGTGCGCAGCGCCACAAAAGCGACCGCGGATATCATCGAGGCGGCGCACAACCTGAGGGTCATCGGCCGCGCGGGCTCCGGACTCGACAATGTCGATAAGGTCGCGGCATCGAAACGGGGCATCGTGGTGATGAACACGCCGGGCGGCAATACCATCACTACTGCAGAGCACGCGATTGCCATGATGTTCGCGGTCGCGAGGAAGATCCCCCAGGCCAATGCCTCCATGGCACAAGGATTATGGGAGAAGAAGAAGTTCATGGGCACCGAGCTTTACAACAAGGTCCTCGGCGTTATCGGGCTCGGCAACATCGGCGGCGAAGTGGCGCGGAGGGCGCAGGGACTCGGCATGCAGGTCATCGCCTTTGACCCCTTCCTCAGCGAAGAAAAGGCGCGCACCATGGGGATCGAAAAGGTGGAGGTCGCCGAGCTCATAAAGCGTGCGGAATTCATAACCGTGCATACGCCGCTCACCAACGAGACGAAGGGCCTCATCCGGGCGGAGACCATAAAGACGATGAGAGACGGGGTCTACATTATCAATTGCGCCCGCGGCGGCATCATCAATGAGAAGGACCTCTACGAAGCCCTCGAGAGCGGCAAGGTCGCCGGCGCTGCCCTGGACGTCTTCGAAAAGGAGCCGCCGGAAAACAACCCGCTCGTCGGCCACGACAAGGTGGTGTGCACGCCGCACCTCGGCGCTTCGACGCAGGAGGCGCAGGAGAATGTGGCGATCGCGGTTGCCGAGCAGATCGTCGATTATCTTGTGCACGGGACCATCAGGAATGCGGTCAACTTTCCCTCGATCCCTGCAGACCAGGTCGCTGTTCTCCAGCCCTACATTACGCTGGCCGAGAAGATCGGCGGTTTCGCCTCGCAGATATTCGATGAAGGCATTACGGAGGTGACGCTCGAGTATCGCGGGGAGGCGACGACCCTCAACTCCTCCCCCATTACGATCGCCGCGCTGAAGGGGCTCCTCGATCCGATCCTTCTCGAGACGGTGAATTTCGTCAATGCGCCGTTCATCGCCAAGGAGAGGGGAATAGAGGTCAAGGAGACGAAGAGCAGGGACGCCGGCAATTACCAGAGCCTGATCGTCATGAAGGTGAAGTCTCCCCGGAAAGAGATACAGGTGCACGGCACTCTCTTCAGCAAAGAGGACCCGCGGATCGTCAAGATAGACAACTTCATCGTGGAGATCGTCCCCGAGGGCAACATGCTGCTCATGTACAACAACGACAAACCCGGGGTGATCGGCAACATAGGGATGACGCTCGGCAAGAACACTATCAATATCGCCAGGATGCACTTCGGACGGGAGAGTGCAGGCGGGCGGGCGATCTCGGTCGTCAATATCGATTCGGCGGTCTCGGACGAGATATTACGGGAGATAAAGAGCCTTCCGAATATCGTCGACGTCAAAGTCATAACGTTGTAAAGGGCGATACGCAGGGGCAACGAGCCGCGGCCGCAGTGCCGCGCCTCGTTGCCCGTTTCTGGTGTCTGATTACGAACACGAGCGAGGTATGGTATGTCTACAGTGGTGATAGTCGGCGCCCAATGGGGCGATGAAGGGAAAGGCAAGGTCGTCGATGTGCTCACCGAGAAGGCCGATGTGGTCGCACGGTATCAGGGCGGTAACAACGCCGGGCACACCGTTGTCATAAAGAACGAGAAGTACATCCTCCATCTCATTCCCTCGGGGATCCTGCACAAAGGGAAAAAGTGCCTTATCGGCAACGGCGTGGTGATCGATCCCGCGGCGCTCATCGCGGAGATGGACGGGCTCCGGGAAAAGGGCATCAAGGTAGAGCGAAACCTCGTGATCTCGAAGAACGCCCATCTCATTATGCCTTACCACACCGCCCTGGAGCGGGAGCACGAGAACAGGAAGGGCAACCAGAAGATCGGCACCACGGGAAGGGGCATCGGGCCGTCCTATACGGACAAGATCGCCCGCCACGGCATCAGGGTGATGGACCTGATGACGCCTGCGCTCTTCAAAGAGAAGCTGACGGCGAATCTTGCGGGGGTGAATTTTCTGCTCGAGAACATGTTCAAGGCAGCGCCCCTCACCGCTGAAGAGATCTACCGGCAGTACATGGGCTATGCAGAGCGCTTTGCGGGCATGGTGGCGGATACCGACATCCTCGTCAACGATGCGATCGAAGCAGGGAAGAATGTCCTCTTCGAGGGAGCGCAGGGCACCCTGCTCGATATCGATCACGGGACGTATCCGTTCGTCACCTCGTCGAGCACCATAGCCGGCGGCGCCTGCACCGGGCTCGGCGTGGGCCCGACCAGGATCGACAGGGTCCTCGGCATCGTCAAGGCCTACACCACGAGGGTCGGCTCGGGGCCGTTCCCGACAGAGCTGAATGACGAGCTCGGCGAGCACATCAGACAGAAAGGCGGAGAGTTCGGGGCCACCACGGGCAGGGCGCGGCGGTGCGGCTGGCTCGATATGCTGGTGCTCAAGCATGCCAAGCGCATCAACGGGCTGACCGGCATCGCCCTGACGAAACTCGACATCCTCGACGGCTTCGAGACGATCAAGATCTGCGTCGGGTACAAGCATGAGGGGAAGGTCTACGAGGAGTTCCCCAAGGAGGCCGAGGTCCTTTACCGCTGCGAACCGGTGTACGAGGAGGTGAGCGGCTGGAAAGAGAGCACCCTCGGCATCCGGGCGTTCGACAAGCTCCCGGCAAATGCAAAAAAATATATAAAGACCATAGAAAAGATGCTCACGGTGAAGGTGCAGATCATCTCTACCGGCCAGAAGCGGAACGAGATCATCGTGCTGAAAGATCAATTCTGAAAAACAGGAGCCGGAATTCAGGAGTCAGAGCTCGGAGGACTGAAATCATTGCTTTCATACCGGCTCCTGACTCCTGAATTCCGGATTCCTCTCCCCTGGCAAGAAATGCTCTCGACGCTGCTCAATGTCCTCTTTCCCTCCCATTGCCCCGTCTGCGACACGCAATCGGACAGCCATGAGCACAATCCCTTCTGTACGGCGTGCTGGAACGGCATCGAGCGGTATACGGGTCCGGCGTGCCGCTGCTGCGGCATCCCGACCGTCTCCCGGCAGACCACGCACTGCGAATCCTGCACCGAGGATGCGCCGCCCTTTGCCCGGATACTCTACTACGGCATTTACGAGGGGGCCCTCAAGGAGGCGGTGCACCTCCTCAAATTCGGCGGACTGCGAAGACTCTCAGGCCCGTTGGGGAGCCTGCTTGCTGCTGCGTACGATGCTCCCTTCATTCCCTCCGAAGGGGATGAGCGCTGCGTTGAAGGAATTATCCCGGTCCCCCTATCGCCCGCCAGGCTCAGGGAGCGGGAGTTCAACCAGACCGCCCTGCTCTCCTCCACGCTCTCGAAGCGCCTCGGGATACCGCTGTTCCTCGACGTGCTCGCAAAGAGCAGGGAGGTCCCGCCCCAGACAGAGGTCCGCGGCAGAGAGCGGCTGAAGAACATAAAGAACGCCTTTACGGTGACCGGGGATGTCACTGGCAAACGGGTGCTGCTCGTGGACGATGTGATCACCACGGGGGCTACGGTGCGCGAGTGCGCGAAGGTGCTGCGAAAGTCCGGCGCCGAGAGTGTCACCGTAGTCGCCCTGGCCCGCTCCCTGCCGAAGCATGTCACCTGAGGAGAACACTGCTCGGCGGCCACCTCCTTGAAAATGCATTCCTTTAATTGGTATAGTAAAAGACGTTAGCGCGTCAGGGGCGATCACTCCTTTCCCTCGAACCGATTGCCTTCTATCGATAGCGCGTTGCGGACCACGGATGTAGAACGCCGAAGTGGTGGAACTGGTAGACACGCACGTTTGAGGGGCGTGTGGGGCAACCTGTGCGGGTTCGAGTCCCGCCTTCGGCACCATTCTTTCCTTCTTGACGGCCCCTGTTCGTCATGACTTTTTCCCGGCGTACTCCTCCCCAACGGCCTAAAAGTCTGCCGATTTAAGGTATACTAATCGGGTTATGCCGCTCTTCGGTGAGTTATTCCTCAGTGATGTGATCAAGCAGTCCGTCTTCGATCCGAAAGGCGAGATCATGGGACGGCTGAGGGATACTATTGTCATCAAGGGAGACCCGCTCCCCAAAGTGGCGGCGCTCATCGTGGAACGGAAAAAGGAGCTCTACCGCATCGAATGGGAGAGCATGAACATCTTCAATAGGAGGATCATCTCGACCTATCTCGATATGGATTCGGTAAAGCCCTACGAGCGGAGCGAAGAGGATCTCCTGGCTGTGCGCGATATCCTCGATAAGCAGATCGTGGATGCGAACGGCGCCAAGGTGGTGCGGGTCAACGATATCAAGCTCGAAGGGTACGAGGGCGATGCCGTACTGGTTGCGGTCGATGTGGGCATGAGGGGCATCATGCGACGCCTCGGCGTAGAGCACGGGAGCGAGGAGTTCCTGCGCCTGTTCGGGACCTCTTTGCCGTACAATCTTATCAGCTGGAACTACCTCCAGCCGCTCAAGCCCAAGCTGAAGACGATCTCGCTCACGGTCCCGCGCCAGATGGTCTCCGAGCTCCACCCCGCCGACATCGCCGAGATCATAAGCCAGGTTTCGCGGGAAGAGGGGACCCATCTCTTCAGGGACCTCGATATCGAGACCGCTGCAGAGGCGCTGTCCGAGCTGAAGCCCGAGATGCAGGCCGAGATCATAACCGCCATGGAGCCCGGAAAGGCCGCGGACATTATCGAGGAGATGCCGCCCGACGAAGCAGCCGACGTCCTGAGCGATCTCCCGACCGAGAAGGCGAAGGAGATCCTGGAGCACATAGAGAGAGAAGAGGCGGAAGATATCCAGGAGCTCCTCGGGCACGAAGAAGATACCGCGGGCGGCATCATGACGAATGAGTTCATCGCCTACCCGCCCGACGCGTCGATTGCCGAGGCCTTCGAGCGATTTAAAAAGGATGGCGAAGAGATCGAGTCCGCCTATTATATTTACATCATCGATGAAGAAGAAAAGCTCATCGGGGTGACCTCGCTCAGGGAGATGCTCCTCGCCGAGCCGACGACCCGGCTTTCCGAGATCATGGAGACGAAGCTCAAGACCGTGACACCCGATACGGATGAGATGGTGGCTGCCGAGATCATCTCGAAGTACAATCTTTTCGCCCTGCCGGTGGTCGACAGCGAAGGCTTCATGCTCGGCATCATCGCTACCGACGATATCATCGACAGGATACTTCCTCCTGCTGCGAAGCGCAAAAGGAGGAGGGTGTGACGCGGTGGAGGCGGCTCATCCTCTTCTTTGCGGTGATGGGGCCGGGCATCATCACCGCGAACATCGATAACGACGCCAGCGGCATCACGACCTATTCCGTTGCCGGCGCCCGCTTCGGCTATGGGCTGCTCTGGACCCTGATCCCGACCACGGTAGCCCTGGTCGTCATACAGGAGATGGTGGCGCGCATGGGCGCGGTCACGGGCAAGGGGCTTTCCGATCTCATCCGCGAGCACTACGGGATCAAGATCGCCTTTTACATGATGCTCGGGCTGCTCATCGCGAACCTGGGGACCACCGTCGCCAACCTCGCCGGATGGGCCGCGAGCATGGAGATCCTCGGCTTCAGCAAGTATATAATGATTCCCGTCGGGGCGCTCTCCATCTGGATCCTGGTTACGAAGGGGAGCTACCGCGCGGTCGAACGGTTTCTCCTGATCGCCTGTCTCCTGTATTTCGGCTATGTGATCTCCGGGCTCATGGCGAGGCCGGAGTGGGGACCGGTGCTCACGAGCACGCTGGTGCCGCAGCTTCGGTGGGATTCGGAGTATATCGTGCTGAGTATCGCCATCATCGGTACAACGATCACCCCGTGGATGCAGTTCTATCTCCAGTCGTCCATAGCCGAGAAGGGGATCAAGAAGGAGGATTACGCCGCCTCCCGGCTGGATGTCGTCATCGGGTGCCTCATTACCGACATCATCAGCTTCTTTATTATCGTCACTTGCGGGACGCTGCTCTTTCCCCACGGAATACGGATCAATGAGGCTGCCGAGGCTGCTGCTGCGTTGAAGCCGCTCGCCGGAGAGTACGCTTCGCTCATCTTCGCGCTCAGCCTCGCCAATGCCTCGCTCCTCGGCGCGATTATCGTCCCCCTCGCGACCGCCTACTACATCTGTGAGGCGATGGGGTGGGAGGCGGGGATCAACAAGACCTTCAAAGAGGCGCCTCAGTTCATGTGGATCTATACGCTCACGATTGCGCTGGCATCCCTCGCGGTATTGCTGCCGGGCGCGCCGCTCGTCTCCCTCATGGTGCTCTCGTCGGTTATCAACGGGCTGGTCCTGCCGTTCGTTCTCATCTATGCAATCCTGCTGGTCAATAACGAGAAGCTGATGGGAGAGTATGTCAATCCCCGGAGCTATAATGCCATCGCCTGGGGTACGGTTATTGTCATCATCGGCCTTACCGCGTTTCTGGTGGTGACGGCCTTTTTCCCCATCGCCCCCATAGGAGGAAGCACGTAATGGTCAAGACGATAGAATGGAAGGACGGGAAGGTCGTCATGCTCGACCAGAGCAGACTTCCCCTCGAAGTGACGTATGTGGAGTGCGCCGACTACCAGAAGGTGGCCGAGGGCATCAAAAAGCTCTGGATACGCGGCGCGCCGGCCATAGGAATCGCCGCTGCCATGGGCATCGCCCTCGGAGCGCAGGACCTCAAGGCCGGGAGCGCGGACGACTTCCTCGAGCGGCTCGAGCCGGTCATGCAGGCGATTCTCGCCACGAGGCCGACAGCGGTGAATATCCGGTGGGCGGTAGAGCGCATCAGGAGGCTCCTCGCCGCGCACCGCGACGAACCGGTTGCGAAGCTCAAGCAGCTCCTCATCGACGAGAGCTGCAAGATCCTCGCCGAGGATATCGAGATCAATAAAACGATCGGCACATGGGGCGCCCAGTTCATCCGGGATGGCGATACCATACTGACCCACTGCAATGCCGGGAGCCTCGCCACCGGCGGCTACGGCACCGCAACGGCGCCCATGCTGGTCGCAAAAGAGCAGGGGAAAAGAATCCAGGTGATCGCCGACGAGACGCGGCCGGTCCTCCAGGGAGCGCGGCTCACCTCGTGGGAGCTGATGCAGGCAGGCATCCCGGTGACCCTGATAACGGATAACATGGCCGGCGCTCTCATGAAGCGGGGCATGATCGACCTCGCCATCGTGGGGACCGACCGCACCACGCGGAACGGCGATGTAGCGAACAAGATCGGCACCTATACGGTAGCGGTGCTCTGCAAGGAGCACGGCATACCGTTTTACGTGGCAGCGCCGCTGAGCAGTATCGACTTCACGATGGCCTCGGGGGACCTTATCCCGATAGAGGAGCGGGGTGCCGACGAGGTGACCACGGTATGGGGCCACCGAGTTGCGCCGGAGGGAGTAAATGTAATAAACTTAGCCTTTGATGTGACGCCGTCGACGTATGTGACGGCCCTCTTTACCGAAAAAGGCGCCTTCCGGCCCCATGACCTGAAGAGGCTCATGCGCGATACCGCCGATATCGAGGCCGTACGGCTGAAACCGTCATAGCGCTCATGCGGTGAGCACACGAGCGCTGTGTGCAATACATGGATAGGTATGAAGGCAAAAGATATTTTTTCCGACTATGCCGATGAGCTGAAAACCGTCGAGCAGCAGCTCATGGGCATCTTCAGCAGCAATGTATTCCTCATCCCGATGATCGGGAAGCACATCCTGAGCAGCGGCGGCAAGCGGATGCGTCCGCTCTTCCTTCTGCTCAGCGCCGACCTCTGCGGCTATAAAGAGACCAACCGGACCGTGCTGGCAGCGATCATCGAGGCGATCCATACCGCCTCGCTCCTCCATGACGATGTGATCGACGGCGCCGACACCAGGCGGGGCAGGCCTACCGCCCATGCGCTCTGGGGCAACCAGGTCGTGATCCTCGTCGGCGACTATCTTTACTCCAAATCGCTCAAGCTCGCGGTGGCGCAGAGGAAGCAGAAGATCATGGAGGCCCTGTCCGAGGCGACGACACGCATGACCGAAGGCGAGATACTCCAGCTCCATAAAACCGGCGATCCCGAGATAACCAGGGAGGAGTATTTCGAGATCATCGCTGCCAAGACCGGCGTACTCATCTCGGCCGCGTGCAGGATAGGCGCCATTCTCGCCGACCAGCCCGAGGAGCGGGAGATGGCCCTGGCCCGCTTCGGCATGAAGGCGGGGATCGCCTTCCAGCTTGCCGATGATGTGCTCGACTACGTTGCCAGGCAGCAGGACCTCGGGAAGAAGCTCGGCAAGGACCTGGAGGAGGGCAAGATCACGATGCCCTTGATCTACCTCCTCAAAAGAGCCGCTCCTGACGAACGGGAGGAGATACGCCAGATCGTCAAAACCAGAGGAGAGGGCCGGGAGGATTCTCTCAACAGGATACTCGAGCTCTTCTCGAAGTACCATGCCATCGACGAGTCGCTGAAAGCGGCGCAGTCGCTTGTCGATGAGGCGAAGGCCGAGCTCGACCTCTTTCCTGCATCGGTCAAGAAAGAGGAGCTCCTCGCGCTCGCCGAGTACGCGATGCAACGGAAGGAGTAACAGCGTGCATCCCTACGCAGCACTCGCCCGAAAGGCGGTCGAGGCGTTCGTCCTCTCGAGGGTTGTCCTTTCCGGCCCTGAGGACGTTTCCGGAGACGTGGCCGGAGAGCTGGCCGGGAGTATGGACCGGCGCGCCGGCGTCTTCGTCTGCCTGAAGCGGCACGGCGAGCTGCGGGGCTGCATCGGGACCTTCCTCCCTACCACGGAAAACGTCTGTAACGAGATCGTGAAAAACGCCATAGCCGCTGCTACGGAGGATCCGCGCTTCCCCCCGGTGCAGCGGCGTGAGCTCGACAGCCTGGAGTATTCGGTCGATATCCTCACCGAGCCCGAGCGGGTGAGCGGCCTCTCGCAGCTCGATCCCGGGCGCTACGGGGTTATTGTGGTCAAAGGAGCGAGGAAGGGGCTGCTGCTCCCTGATCTCGAAGGCGTCGATACGGTCGAGGAGCAGCTGCGGATCGCCAAGATGAAGGCGGGCATCGCCCCTTCCGACGATGATGTCGAGCTCTTCAGGTTCGCGGTGGAACGATACAAATAAAGACCGTAACGCGTGATGCGTAATCAGTAAAAGCTAAAAGGAATCTCAAGGAAATCCGTTTACCCGTTACCGATCACGCATTACGCGTCACGGCCTTTTGAATTCCCCGCTCTTCCCGCCGCGCTTCTCGAGGAGCATGATGCCGGAAATCACCATCTCGCGGTCGACTGCCTTGCACATATCGTAAATCGTCAGCGCGGCGATGCTCGCTGCGGTGAGGGCCTCCATCTCGACGCCGGTCTGGCCGGTGATCTTCACGGTCGACCGTATATCGATCCTGCTCGCCGCTTCGTCGATGCTGAAGTCGACCGTTACCGAGGAGATCGCGAGGGGATGGCACATGGGAATGAGGTCGGCGGTCCTCTTCGCTGCCATGATCCCTGCCACCCGGGCAACGCCGAGCACGTCTCCCTTCGATATCTGCCGGTCCCTGATGAGCCTGAGGGTCTCGGGCTTCATCGATATCGACCCCGCTGCCACCGCTTCACGCTGTGTGGACGGCTTCTCCGAGACATCGACCATCCGCGCCTTTCCTTCGTCATCGAAATGGGTGAGTTTCATTCAAAAAACCTTGCCTTTGCTGAATGGGATGGGCGTATGGCCCTCCTCCATTCTAATCGAAGTGACGGAGCCAAAACAATCCGGCAGGAGAGAGCGTGGTGCGGCTGCGGTGTCTTGACAGCCAGGCTGCAAACCATTAAAGTTAATGGTGCTGCAAAGAAGATAGCGTAACCGCTTTCTCCATAGAATGAGCATCCTTCATGATTGAACGAGAGTCTCCCGTCAAGGGCATCATAAGGTCGTTAGGCCTTGTCTTCGGTGATATAGGGACCAGCCCTATTTATACGCTCACTGTTATTTTTCTCCTCACGAGACCTACCGAGGCTAATGTCATAGGGGTGCTGTCGCTGATCGTCTGGACCCTCATCATTCTTGTGACGGTGGAGTACGCCTGGCTCGCCATGAGCCTGAGCAAGAAGGGAGAGGGGGGCACGATCGTGCTCAGGGAGATCCTGCTGCCGATGCTCAAGTCGGGCCGGAAGGTCGCCTTCATCACCCTTCTGTCCTTCATCGGCATATCGCTCCTGGTCGGCGACGGCGTGATAACTCCTGCGATCAGTATCCTCAGTGCGGTCGAAGGCATGCTGCTCATCCCGGGGCTCGAGAAGACGAGCCGGGAGACGCTCATTCTGATTGCGGCGCTGATCGCCATAGCGCTCTTTGCGGTTCAGCGGAAAGGGACCGAAAAGGTGGCGGGCGCCTTCGGCCCCCTCATGGTCGTATGGTTTTCGTCGCTGGCCGTCTCCGGGGTCGTCGCGCTCACGGAGGTCCCTTCCATCGTACGAGCAGTCAATCCCTACTACGCCTTCACCTTTCTCTCCGAGAACGGTATTGCCGGCTTCTTTGTTCTTTCGGAAGTGATCCTCTGCGCCACCGGAGGCGAGGCGCTCTATGCCGATATGGGGCATCTCGGCCGCGCGCCGATCATCAGGGCGTGGGTCTTCGTCTTCGCCGCCCTGCTCCTGAACTACTTCGGCCAGGGCGCGTTTCTCCTGCAGCATCCCGAGGCGAAGAATGTCCTCTTCGAGATGGTTTTTTACCAGGCGCAGTTTCTCTATATTCCGTTCCTCATGCTGAGCATCACCGCAACCATCATCGCGTCGCAGGCGATGATCAGCGGGATGTTCTCGATCTTCTACCAGGCGATCATGACCCATATCATGCCGCTCTTCAAAGTCGATTACACCTCCACCGAGCTCCGCTCGCAGATATACATCGGCTTCGTGAACTGGTTCCTCCTCATCGCGGTCCTCTTCATCATGGTGGAGTTCAGAGAATCGCACAACCTTGCGGCGGCGTACGGCCTGGCGGTGACGGTCGATATGACGATAACCGGCATTCTGATCACCATGATCTTCTTTTTGAGAAAGAACCGTCTCAAGCTCGCCGTTGCCCTGCTCGTTGTTGCGGTCGATGCGACCTTTCTCCTCTCGAATACCTATAAAATTCCCCATGGGGGCTACTGGTCGCTCATCATCGCAGCGGTCCCTTTCAGCATCATCATGATTTATACCAGGGGCCAGCGGCGGCTGTACCGGTCTCTTCAGCCCATGAGCCTCGAAACGTTTCTCGAAACCTATAGAGAGCGGTACCGGCACGAGGCGACAATAAAGGGAACGGCCCTCTTCTTTGCCCGGGACGTGAACCGTATCCCGCCGTATATCGTCCAGACCATGTTCGCCAACCGGATCGTCTATACGGACAACATTATCGTCTCCATCGTACGGCGGGACGATCCTTTCGGTGCAACCGGGTTCTTCAAGGCCTGTTACGCCGAGGGGCTCCGCTCTTTCGAGATACAGCTCGGGTACATGGAGGTGGTCGATATCGAAGAGATCCTCAAAGAGGCGGGCATCGAGGAGACGGTGATCTTCTACGGCCTCGAGGATATCTCGACGAGAAACATCATCTGGAAGCTCTTCGCCCTCATAAAGAAGATCACCCCTTCCTATGTGCAGTTCCACAAGCTGCCTTCATACAAGCTTCACGGTGTGATCACACGGGTCGAGATGTAAGAGGCCGCTACAACGCGTTTATAGCGGCGCCCAGCCCGGGCTGGTGGCCCTGAGCCCCCGGGGAGTGACACGGACAGCGCCCTCCCCGTTTGCCCTCATGAGGTAAACGCCCTTCGATCCGTCCCTGTCGGACATGAACGCAAGATAGCGTCCATCGGGGGAGAAGGATGGGTCCTCGTTGTTTCCTTCATGGGTGAGCTGCTGCAGGCCCGAACCGTCCGGCTTTACGATGAAGATATGGTTCCTGCCTCCCGCACGGCCGACAAAGGCGATGCGGTCTCCCTTGGGCGACCAGACCGGCGAGGTATTGTATGTCCCTTCGAAGGAGACCCTCCTTACCCCGTACCCGTCCTGGTCGGCAACATAGATGTGAGGGTTGCCTGCGCGGTTCGAGACGAAGGCGATCGATCTCCCGTCACCCGACACCGACGGCGATACATCGATCCAGGGGGAGGATATGATCTTTCGTTCACCTCCGGTGCTGCTATCGGCGACATAGATATCCGGGTTGCCGTCCTTCGAGGAGGTATAGACAAAGTCCCTGCTGTTCGGGAAGAAGTTCCCGGCCATGGCGAGGCTTTTCGGGAGGGCAATGCCCCGCTCTTTCATGGAGCTCATGTCGAGGAGGAATATCCCCCACTGCCGATGCCGCTCCGCGGAATAGAGCAATTTGGCGCCGTCAGGCGACCAGCGCGGGCCGAGGAGAATACCTCCTGTTATCCCGAGCCCGTGAGCACGGTGGCCATCCCAATCCATCACATAGAGCTCTCTCTTCCCCCCTTTCTCGCCGACAAAGGCGATCCTCGTCCGGAACACTCCCTGCTGGCCGGTGATCAGCGTGTAGAGGTCGTTGGCGATCGAGTGGGCGAGAGGCCGGAGAAGGTCCGGAGCGGCAGAGTACTCTTTATTGAGGACCTGCCCTCCTGCGGCGACATCATAGGCTGCGACAACGACGCTCACCTTTCGGGGGGAGACCAGGGAGACCCTTCCCTTGACCACGAGCTCGGCGCCGATCCCTCTCCAGTTTACGGGATTGAAGGGCTGATCGGCCTTCTCGATATGAGCGGCCTCATCGATGCAGCTGAAGAGACCGGTAAAGGTGAGATCGTCCTTGACGATGTCCGATATGTCCTTATTGCCGGTGAAGCTCTGTACGGCAACAGGCAGTCTGCTGAGCCCGGGCGAGGTGATATCGATATATACTTTGGCAAAAGCAGGAGTCAGAGCCAAGAGCATAGAGCACAGAGCATAGAAAACAAAAAAGGCTAAGAGTTTGCCAACTCTGTTCCGAAGGTTCCTCATAGGGATATGATTATTGCTGGTCATTCCGGCTTGTCCGGAATCGTTCTTTCTGAAAGGACTCCCGACGCACGGGGCCTGTCCCGGCCTGTCCGGGGGGTGCGGGAATGACACCCCTCTTATGCTCCTCTTTGTAAGTGGTGGCTGTTGGCTGACGGCTGACGGCTTCTTTATGCTGTTGTTCATGGTCTGAATCTCACTCCCATCTCGATATCCCTGGGCGGGGGCGGCAGGGGGCTCGCGTTCGCGATCGCCCTCATGACCGACCGGTCGAAGAGCGGGCTTCCCGAGCTCTTCTCGATCCGGTCGATGGTGACGTTTCCGTCCTTTGCGATCTTGATCGAGATGATCGCCTCGAGGTCCCGGTCGATCGTCTCGGGGAATACCCACTGCTGCCTGATCCTGCTCTCGACGAGGGAGTAGTAATCCCCTCCGCCGGCTGGTCCGCTGCCGGCGCCCGGGGCGTTCCCCTTGGGCCCGGGATTGGCGGGTCTCGTCTGGGGAGTCTTCTGCGCGGCGCCGACGGTAACCACTTTTCTGAGCGACGCCAGCTGTTCGAGCCTCTTCTTCGCCCGCAGCGCATCGATGCGGTCGTTCACGAGGTGGTCCTCTTCTTTCTTTACTGTCTTCTTCGTCTCCCGGGGCAGGGTCATCGCAGGCTTCGCAGCAGGAGGCTCGACAGCCCTTGTCTCCCGCTCCTCGGCCTTAACCGGTTCTTTTACGCCACTGCCGGTCGAAGGGGAAGGCATTGTGCTGTCAACGAGGGAGACAACGTACGGCGAAGGCAGCCGCATGGTGGCGGTCCCTTTTGCTATGAGCAGGGCGACAATGACGGCAAGAAGGTGGAGGAGGAGAGAGTACGTTACGGCAGCGGAGATGCTCGAATCTTTCAGGCGTGAGGCGATCATGGCAGCGAAACTTTCGGTTCGGTGATCATACCGAGCTTTTCTATACCAGCCTCCTTTACCTCGCCCATTACCTCTACCACCAGCCCGTAGGGGACATCCTGGTCCGCCTTGAGATAGACATTCGGATTGAGCTTGCTGATCGCCGCGAGCTTCTTCGTCAGGTCGTTCATCGATACGGGGGTGTCGTTCATGTAGAGGGCGCCGCCCTTCTTTATGACAATCGAAATCCGTTCCTCCGGAGGCAGGTCTTTGCCCTTCGCCTTGGGCAGGTTCACATCGACCCCCTGCTGGAGCAGCGGTGCGGTGACCATGAAGATGATCAGCAGCACGAGCATGACATCCACGAGGGGGGTGACGTTGATCTCGGAGAGTACGGCTCTATTCTTGGTGGGTCTCATTGGGTGCCGCTGCTATTTCAGCATGTAGTCGATGAGCTCTTCTGAAAAGTCTTCCATCCCGATGATCATCCGGTTCGATCTGCTCAGAAAATAGTTGTACGCGATGACCGCCGGAATCGCCGCAGCGAGACCGATGGCGGTCGCTATGAGCGCTTCGGCAATACCCGGCGCGACAACGGCCAACGACGCCGATCCGGCGGTGCCGATGCCCCTGAAGGCGTTCATGATGCCCCAGACCGTACCGAAGAGCCCGATGAAGGGCGTCGACGACCCCGTGGTGGCGAGGAAATTGAGATAGCGCTGCAGGCGGGTCCCCTCGAGGGCGCTGTATCTCCTCAGCATCCGCTTGAGCTCGTCCCGCTCGGTATACGCCTTTTCGGAATAGACCGCCCTGAAGAGGCTCGCCTCCGGGCTGACGAGATGCCGCTTCGATACGGCATAAAGCTCCTGCGGTGAGCGGGTCGACTCGTACGCGCGCATGAAATCGCGGGTCTCTTTATCCGCCTTTGAAAAGTGCCGCCACTTCTGAATGATGATCGCCCAGGATACGATCGAAAAGAGGAGGAGAAGGGCGAGGACGAACTTTACGACAAGGCCTGCTTGAAGGATCAATTGCAATGCTGAATGCTCCATAATTCTATAAAGATTATATAAAATGCCCGTGAAATGTCAAATAGAGCAGAAGGGCACGCGCGTCCCGGACAGAGGGCGGCATGACCCTGCTGCGGCGATTTTGCATTCGCTTTTGCAAATGAGTTATTATTTCGACCATATGAGCTTTGCAGAGATCATCCGTTCCTTCAGGAACAAGAGAGTCCTCATCATAGGCGACCTGATCCTCGACCATTACATCTTCGGCAAGGTGAGCAGGATCTCTCCGGAAGCGCCGGTGCCGGTCGTCGATGTAGAGCGCGAGACCTTTCTCCTGGGAGGGGCGACCAATGTCGCCAATAACATAATCGCCCTCGGAGGCCAGGCGTCGATCGCCGGCATTATCGGCGCCGACAGCGCAGGAAGGGCGCTGAGAGAGCTGCTCGATGAGAAGGGCGTCTCGACCCAGGGTATTATCGAGGACAGGCGGCCGACGACCGTGAAGACGCGTGTCATCGCCCACAACCAGCAGGTGGTGCGCTTCGACCATGAAGACCGGAAGCGGCTCGAAGGCAGGAGCCTGGAGCAGTTCCTCGCGCATGTGAAGAGTGCGCTCAAGGAGCACGATGCCGTTATCGTGTCGGACTACAAGAAAGGGATTGTCTCGGCCGCGCTCATCAAGGCGCTCATCCGCTATGGAAAACAGAACAGCGCCTTCATCGCCGTGGACCCGAAGGTGGGGCACTTCCACTTCTATAAGAATGTCTCGATCATCACCCCGAACCTGCTCGAGGCGTCGCAGGGGTCGGGTGTCGAGATCAGGGATGAAGCGAGTCTCATGAAAGCAGGGAAGATGCTGATGAGCAGGCTCTCCTGCGGGGCGGTCCTCATCACCCGCGGTGAGGAGGGGATGAGCCTCTTCGAGCGGGACGCATCGAAAGCGGTCAAAGTAACCCATATCCCTACGGTCGCAAAGAAGGTCTTCGATGTTACGGGCGCAGGAGATACGGTCATCGCGGCGCTCTCTCTCGCCCGCACTGCCGGCGCGTCGCTGAAGGATGCGGCGATAATCGCCAACCATGCTGCAGGCATCGTCGTCGCCGAGGTCGGCACCGCGGTAGCCACCCCGGACACCCTTCTGAAGTCGCTCAAAACAAGCGCACGCTAAAGAGCCCTCTTGATTATCCGGCCCGCAGCAGCACAAAGAGTACTGCACAAACGATATGAGGTATAATAGAGAAAGTTTTTACCCATTACGCGTTACGGATCACGGTTGTTATGACGAAGGCGATAGCATTATATTCAGGCGGGCTCGACAGCACTCTCGCGATACTCGTTGCCATGAGGCAGGGTATCGAGGTGACGGCGGTAACCTTCCTCACCCACTTCGGCTGCGACATCTCCGACAGGTCGTCGTGCTCGAAGGACCCCTTCTCGGCAGCGCAGAAGTTCGGGTTCGAGGTAAAGCTCTGCCATCTCTCCGATAAATTCATCGAGATCGTGAAGCACCCCAGGTTCGGACACGGAAAGAACATGAACCCGTGTATCGACTGCCGTATCCTCATGCTGAAGGAGGCCAAAGCGCTCATGGCGATGCGCGGCGCCGATGTCCTCATCACCGGCGAGGTGCTGGGCCAGCGGCCCATGAGCCAGCGGAGGGATACCTTTCCGAGGATCGACCGGGAGGCGGGCGTGCAGGGCCTCGTGCTCCGGCCGCTCAGCGCGAAGCTGCTGAAGCCTACTCTTGCCGAAGAGCAGGGGCTCGTCGACAGAGAATTGCTCTATGCGTTCAACGGCCGCTCCCGGAAGCCACAGATGGCGCTGGCTGCCGAGCTCGGTCTGACCGAGTACCCGGCGCCGGCGGGAGGATGCCTCCTGACCGATCCGATCTATTCCTACAGGCTCAGAGAGCTCCTGCGCCGCAACCCTTCTCCTGCGCTTAACGACATCCACCTGCTGAGGGTCGGGCGGCACTTCAGGGTGAACGACGCCACAACGGTAGTCGTGGGACGGAAGCAGGAAGAGAATGAGGCGATTCAGGGCCTGGCCGGCGGCGATGATGTCCTGTTGTGGGTTGAGGGCTGCGGGAGCCCCCTGACCCTTGTCAGAGGAGAAAGCGGTCCCGAGGCGGTGCGCATGGCGGCATGCCTCTGCGCGCGCTACTCCGATGCAAAGGCGCGGGAGTCGGTCCCCGTTACGGTAAGCACAAAGGGAGAGCGGGTCAGTATCGAGGTGCCGCCTGCCTCGGAGCAGTTCATTGAAGAGCACATGATCAAGCCGGCGCCGCATAAAGGAGGAGTCTGCCGATGAAACGAGCGATGGTATTTTTAGTCCTGCTGGTTGCTTCCTGTGCAACCGTCACCAACTATCCCCTCGATCTCTCCTATGCGCCGCAGGCCGCCCGCACCGGAGACGGCAAGGGCTCGATCGCCGTTGCCCCGCTCATCGACAAGCGGGCTGTCCAGGACAGGCGGATCATCGGGAAGAGGGAGAGCGACGCGCCGTTCATCGCGCTGATAGACGAGCCCTCTGCAGCGCTCGCCAAAGGCTTTGCGCAGCACCTCGAGAGCCGCGGCTATGCGGTTACGCGGCTCACCGGAGGATGGGACGGCTCGGCTGCTGCGATCGACCCTGCCTGGGGCGACCTGGTGGTCGGCGGCTCCATAGAGGAGTTCAACGTCGTCTCCCGCGGCGATCTGGTCAAGAACGAATACACCTGTACGATACGGCTTACTCTCATCTTTGCCGACCCCCGCTCCAAAGAGATACGGCACAAGGAGCGCACCGAAGTCTCGACCTCGTACACAACGGTCGGGTTCAGCAGGGAGAAGGCAGAAGAGCTCATCAACAAGGCGCTCTCCGAAGCCGTGGAACGGGCACTGGCGGAGGCGCCCCGGTATATCGCCAAACCATAGAGAGTGCAGGGCAGGTTATGGGGCGGAGCGCAGCTGCCCTTGATGCTCGGGCATGACATGATAAATGCAGCAGGCGTCGCCGCTATGGATCGAGCGGGCCACCGTGGCCTCGGCGCCGGTCAGCTCCCGGACGAGCGTCGGGATGATCGTGCACATTTCGCGGTGGCGTAAGGATATCTGCCGGTAAATGCAGTTGAACACGGAGATGGTGTAGTACCCTTCCTCTCGCTTCAGCGAGGCGATCATGCCGCCCAGGTCGAGGTGGTTGACGATCTTCTTGAGCGCCTCTTCGGCTGGAAGACCCTGAAGCTGCGCCTTCATCCCCTGCGCCCACCGCTTCGCCATGGCATCGACGAGGATCCGCAGTTTTCCGGGGCCGTCGATAAGCTCGACCTGGGTGATCAGCTCTTCGAGCAGCTGTTCGTAACGCTTCGGGAAGAGCCCTTCCGCGCGCTCGCTGAGCTTGTATATCTTGAGCGGCCTCCCCCGCGCCTGTTTCTCCCAGCGGAAGGTGACGAGGCCCTCTTTCTCGAGAATGGCCATGTGCCCCCGCACCGCGTTGGTCGCGATCCTGAGCGTGCCGGTAAGGACCGGGATGGTGATCTCTCCGTTCTTCTTGATAAGGGTGAGTATCTCGCCTCGCGTGCCTGCAATCTCCATAGCGGACCATCCTCATCGTAAGATTTGAGAGCAACGATACCGGGACCAAAGGCGCCGGGGCTTCTATATCCTTACAGGAACCCCCCGCGACCTGAGATACTCCTTGGCCTCTCTGATCGTATACTCCCTGTAGTGAAAAATCGATGCGGCGAGCACCGCATCAGCCTTCCCTTGCGCAACGCCCTCATAGAGGTGCTCGAGGTTGCCGACCCCTCCTGATGCGATGACCGGTATCGAGACCGCCTCGGCGATCGCCCTGGTGAGCTCCAGGTCGTACCCGTCCTTGGTGCCGTCCCGGTCCATGCTGGTCAGGAGTATCTCGCCGGCGCCGAGCTCTTCCATATACCGGGCCCACGCGACGGCATCGATACCCTTGGGCCTCCTGCCGCCATGCGTATAGACCTCCCAGGCCTTCCGCGAGAAGTCGGTGATAACCAGGCGCTCTCTCTGAAGGGCGTTCTCGTTGAGCCAGGCAGGTACTTCCCGCGCCTGGTCGATCTCGAACCGCGAATCGTGGACCCGCTTTGCATCGATGGCGACGACGATGCACTGGCTGCCGAAGCGCTCTGCGCCCCTGCTGATGAACTCCGGATCATTGACCGCGGTGGTATTGACCGAGACCTTATCGCATCCCGCATTGAGCAGGTCCCTGATATCGTCGAGACCTTTGATTCCGCCGCCCACGGTCAGGGGCATGAAGACGTCGTTCGCCGTACGCTCTACGACATCGAGGATTATCTTCCGCTTCTCATGAGAAGCGGTGATGTCGAGGAATACCAGCTCATCCGCGCCCTGCTCGTCGTAATAGAGGGCGTTCTCGACAGGATCTCCCGCATCCCTGATATTGACGAAGTTCACGCCCTTCACCACCCGGCCGTCCCGTACGTCGAGGCAAGGGATTATTCTCTTCGCCAGCATACTAAACCTCGTAACGCGTAACGCGTAACGCGTGACCGGTTAACTGCAATTCGTAATGCATGAGGCACAACGAATCGGTAATCATTTTTCTTTCTCCTTCAAAAACTTGCTCAACCCGACAAGCATCTTTCTTATTGCTTCAATATCATTGAATACAGGGTGATCGTCAAGATAGTTAAATCTTCTCGAGAGCAGCAATTGGGTCTCTATTTCCGAAAGTGAGCCCATCGCTATGGAAAGAAATTGTAAAAACTCTTTATTAGATGTTCTCGCCGCGCCTTCAGCTATATTACTCGGGACCGAGACTGCTGAACGTCTGAGTTGTGAAACAATCCCGTACTGCTCATTTTTCGGGAAATCCGCAGTTAATTGATATGTTTTTTCTGCAAGCTCCATAGCTTTATTCCAGACGTCCAAATCTTTATGCGTTTTTGTCTTATTTGTCACTGATTACGCGTTACTCGTTACGCATCACGGCCTTTATTTCCTGCTTTTTTCTTTTTATCACTGATCACGCGTTACGCGTTACGGCCTTTATCGCTTCTTCCAGATCGAGAGAGCCTGAGTAGAGCGCTTTGCCGGTTATGGCGCCCCAGAGATTCTTGATGGCGAGCAGGTTCTTTATATCCTGAAGGGACGATATCCCTCCCGAGGCGATGACCGGGATCGCGAGGGCCCCGACCATTTCCCCTGTCGCTTCGACATTCGGGCCGGTCATCATGCCGTCTTTCGAAATATCCGTATAGATGATTCCGGCAGCGCCGAAATCCTGCATCTTCAGGGCGAGCTCTTTTGCGTCCGTATCGGTCACCTCAACCCACCCTTTCACTGCCACCCGGCCGTTCTTCGCATCGATGCCGACGAGCACGCTGCCCGGATACTTTTTCGCCGCCTCTTTAACCAGCTCGGGATTCTGGACCGCCACCGTGCCGAGAATAACTCTGTTCACCCCGAGCGCGATGAGCCGGTCGATCCTCTCGATATCCCGGATGCCGCCGCCGACCTCTATATCCATAGCGACGGCCTCGCGTATCCGGCGAATCCCCTCGAGGTTTTTCTGATTGCCCGTAAAGGCGCCGTCGAGATCGACCACATGGAGCAGTTTGGCCCCGCAGGCCTCCCACTTTCGGGCCGTTGCCGCAGGGTCATCCGAATAGACGGTGGCGTCTTCCTTCCTCCCCTGGAGGAGCCGCACACAGACGCCGTCTTTGAGGTCAATGGCTGGAATTACAATCATGGAGTAATATAACATAATGAAAGATGACTTCAGTAGCCGAAAGGCGGTGCACCCGGACAGCGCGATGATCGCCATTGCCTCCCCATATATCAGGAGAATGCTCCTCCTCTGCGCCCTCATCTCCTGCCTCGCTGCTCCGCCCCGTGCCGACGCCTTTACCGTGCCGGAGCGCCTGCAGTACGACCTCTCCTGGGGGGTCATCAAGACGGGCGAGGCAGTGCTCGAAGTGAGGAGAAACGGCAGCGGCGTCCAGCTCATCTCGCGGGCGGCGTCGGCAGGCTGGGTATCGGTCTTCTATAAAGTCGAAGACCTCGTCGTGAGCACCCTCAAGAAGGGCGTGCTCGGGGGCGCTTTTGAGGACCTGGTGGGTCTTCCCTACCACTACCGGATAACGCTGAGAGAGGGAAAACACCGGCGGGACAAGGAGCTCATCATCAGCCAGGAAGCGAGGAGGGTGACCTATATCAACCACCTCGAGAAGGAGCGGAAAGAGTACAGCACTACCGGCGGGCCGGTGCTCGATCCGCTCTCGAGCTTCTATTATGTGAGAACGCTTCCCCTCGAAGTGGGCAAATCCGTCTATATAAATGTAGTAGACGGCAAGAAGACCTATAAGGCCGAGGTGCAGGTGCTCAGGAAAGAGGTCGTCGAGACACCCCGCGGCCCGGTCAGTACCATTCTCATCAAACCTGTCATAAAGTCGGAAGGAATCTTCTCCCGGAGGGGCGATATCCTCATCTGGCTCACCGATGACCAGAAGCGGGTCCCCGTAATGCTCAAGACCAAAGTAGCCGTCGGCTCGGTGAAGGCGATGCTGGTGGGCGGGACATACTGAACGCCGTCACAGCGTGTATTGCCTTGAAAATCGCCGGTTTGCTATAATAAAAAGCTCGGGAGGCGGTGTAGCTCAGCTGGTTAGAGCATGCGACTCATATTCGCAGTGTCCGGGGTTCGATTCCCTGCACCGCCACCAATTTCCACTCTTTTATAACGCTCTCACAATAGGCTTTTTGATAAGCCTTGCTGTTTTAGAGACAGTACCTGTTTCCCTCTCGCATTGAAGAGCTGTATGCGCGCATGCATGCCCATTCCCATTCTTACTCGTTTCGCACCTGGCGTAATAAGCCCCGTATATCCTACTTATACGATATTGACTTACTTTCTTATGAAGTGTAAGATAAGCTATAAGTAAGGAGGTGCAGAGATATGGATTCGTCTACCGTAACCAGCAAAGGGCAGCTCGTCATTCCCGCACGTCTCAGGAAACGCTACGGCATCAAACCCGGAACAAAGGTCAATTTTGTGGAACGGGGGGCGGAAATCCTCTTCCAGCCCGTGACAAAAGAGTTTATCCGGAGCGTTCACGGCATGCTTACCAGCGAGACTTCGGTGACAGAAGAGCTGCTCAAGGAGCGGGTAAAGGAAAAAGAGCGGGAGGAAAGGAAGCTTGAAAAACACCGTTCTTGACAGCTATGCAGTGTTGGCCTTTCTTTTTAAAGAGAAAGGACACGAAAAGGTCCTTTCTCTTCTCGAGAAGTCTGCGGATGCCGACAGTCCGCTCCTGATCGCCTCCCCGAACTGGGCCGAAATCAGGTACATGATCGAGCGCAAAGCGGGCCGTACTAAATGGGGGGAGGTCCGCGCCCGGCTCCTTGGTTTGCCGCTGGAGATTGTTGCTGTTGATAGTGAACTGGCGGAAGCCGCCGGAGCGCTCAAAGTATCGCATAAAATGTCACTTGCCGATTGTTTTGCCGCGGCGCTTGCGAAGCAGCGCAAGGCCGAGCTCTACACCGGCGATCCGGAGTTCAAAGAGGTCGAGAAGGAAATGAGGATTGTCTGGCTATAACCGTAAATCTCCAACAGCTTGTCGGACAAGTACCCTGAGAAATCTAAAATCGTAGTCATCCCTGCCCGCAGCGCATACTTTCTTCTATCCCATGAGAAAGCCGGAGTGCGGAATAGATTCACCCAGAAAAGCAGGGGGGTCAGGTCTTGAATCTTGAATTTCCCAATAATTAAATTGCTCCTGCTCCTTCCTGCCCTCATAAAGTCCTCATGTCTGCTCCCGGTGCCACTCAGCACCTCGATTGGGTGAGGGCGGAAAGCCGCTCAATCACTGATCGATGTCACTCTTTCAGCCAAGCGTCGGGCAGCTCCGAGAAAAACTTTTCAAGGGGAATACCGGCTCCGCCCAAAACCAATGATTTTGCCTTGGGGTATTTTGAGCTGAACTTCTCCATGCCGGACACCTTAGCACTCCGGCCGCTCTTAACCTCTATGGCCCATGTGGACGATCCGCTTGTTATCACAAAGTCCACCTCTTTATCTCCATCCCGCCAGTACGTAAGCAGATGGCCTGTTCCGGAAAAACCATTGCAAAAGTGTGCCCCGACAGCATTTTCTACAAGCCTGCCCCACCACGATAGCTCGCCGACCATCTCTTTGAACGTTTTCGTCGATAGCGCATTGATCAGGGCATTGTTCCAAAGGATCAGCTTTGGACTGCTCCCACGCTTTCTTGTATGCCCCTGGGAAAAAAGTTCCAGCCCGCTTACGAGAAAAGCCGACTCGAGGAGTTTAAGATAGTGGGCAAGCGTGGTGGTATTGCCGGCATCCTGCAACTGGCCCAGCATCTTGTTATAGGAAAATATCCGGGCCGGAAAGGCTGCGGCAAGGGCAAAAAGATGGCGAAGAAGCGCTGGTTTGGCAATCTTCTGCATCTGCAACACGTCACGGGCAAGGACAGTTTCTACAAGAGAGTCCATGACATATCTCTTCCACTGTTGTTCTTCATGAACAAAGACAGCTGCTCCAGGATAGCCGCCAAAGTATAGCCATGTATTCAAATCCCAGCCAAAGGCGGACGAACATTCCTTAAAAGACCAGTGAGGACACCGCGTAAGAAAAAAACGTCCAGCCAGGCTTTCGCTGAGCCCCTCCTGAAGCAATAGTGCCGAGGATCCGAGTGCCAATAAACGGATATCCTGCCCTTGCTGCTGTGCGCGGTCCCAGAACATTTTCAGGCTCTCGCTCCACCCCTTGACCTTTTGAATTTCATCGAGGACAAGGACCACTGGTTTCCTGGTTCGCTGTAATTCAAACTCTGCCAGACGCCACTGAGTTTCGATCCATTCGTGACCGGGCGGCAAAGGGCTGTCTGCCGAAGCATAGACAGACGGATACGGGAGTCTTTTCAACACCTGTTGGGCCAAGGTCGTTTTGCCGACTTGCCTTGGACCGATAAGCACCTGAAAAACCGGCAGCCGTTTTCTAAGAGTCGCGGTGAGCACTTTTACCATAGGTCGTTCAAAAGCCATGAAAAAGCTTAACATCGACCAGGCAGCTATGTCAATATTACTCAATGACTGATTATTATTACTCAATTACAGATAAATGAAAAGGCAGGGGGCCAGGTCTTGAATCTTGAGTTTCCCAATAATTAAGTTGCTCCTGCTCCTTCCTGCCCTCATAAAATCCTCATGTCTGCTCCCGGTGCCACTCAGCACCTCGGTCGAGTGATGGCGGAAAGCCGCTCAATTCTTTGTAGCTGTAGAGCTGGAGCTGGGGACGTTGATGAATTAGTTGAGCTATTCATTGGATCATGAGTTTTGAAATAGCCGAAGTGGAGACCCCTGTTTCACGTGCCACCAGCGCTATGGGGATGCCGTATCTTTCCCAGGCATAAACCGCCGTATCTGTCTTTGCCGCAAGATTCCCAAAACGCTCAATGAAATAGTCTCTGTCTCTGTCGTCAGAGACTATAGCTTTCTTTTCTATTCCCCTGCATATTACGTGGTGCAGTG
>JBFMHE010000029.1 GCA_040752355.1 Nitrospirota bacterium
CATGGTCTCCCGAGGTAAGCCAGGGTCTTACGGTCGAGCAGCCCTCGGTAGAGGTGATCGTTGACAACGGCGCTGCGGGCACCTCCTTCACCGGCTCCTGGGCAGTATCGGGCGCCCCCAACCCCTATGGCGCCAACTCCCTCTACGGCCGGGACGGAGCGCTCTATAAATGGCGTGCAGCCCTTCCCCGATCAGGCCAGTACCAGGTGTATATGTGGTGGACGGAGTGGCCGTCCCGTGCTGCCGATGTGCCGGTGACGATACAGTACCGGGACGGCTCCCAGACCGTCCGCGTCAACCAGCAGCTCGATGGCGGGAAATGGAACTATCTCGGCGCCTTCATGTTCGATAATGCGTCGGGAGGAACGGTATCGATCCTCGCAGAGAGGCCCTCTCCCACGACCTACTCCGCCGATGCCGTGAAATTCGTCTATGTCCCCGACCAGCCGCCCGTTACTGAGGATATTTATGTGGCGCTGGGCTACAACTTCAAGAACATGAAGCCGCCGTACGAGGAGATGCTCCAGGGCATGGGAGCGACCTATGCGAACGGGGTCTGGACCTACCATAACAGGGCACTCAACGAGAGCTTCCGGGTGCGCTTCATCGAGGACATGGAGGCGTTCAAGCAGGCCTTGCGGACCGAAGGAGCGCACATCATCTACTCCGGGCACTCCAACTACGGCCTGGGAGCGGTCTTCGGCACCCTGACCGAGACGGCCAGCCAGACAATCGAAAACATCCGCTATATCGACGATGCCCGGATCCTCAACACCTCGTCACCGGTGTTCCCGGTGAGCATGAAGAGCCTGAGGACGACGCAAGCGTTTCCCTACTGGTGGCCTCTGTTCCAGGACGGCACGAGCGGCATCATGCCTTACACCTTCGGCGACCCCCGGGGAGCGCCGCCCTACAACTACTATATTACCTACCAGGTCCCGGGCGATCCCACCTTCTATAAAGTGGACTCGGCGCGGAGAAACCCGATCATACGGTATTTCGACTCTTCCACCCCTGCCTGGTACTCTTCTACGGGGACGCCCCCGGACCCGGCGAATACGGACCACCAGAAGTATTTCATAGTCAACACCGCACCATGGTATCCGTCTTTCGAGTCCAGTGGAGAATGGTATGAGACGCAGATAGTAAAGGAATACTTCTCGGAGAATTATATGTATGCACCACTGGGAGGGGTGACGAGCGAGGCGAAGTGGCTGTTCAAGCCTCTTCTGTCCGGAACGTACACCGTGTATGCCCTGTGGCCGTCCAGCACCTCGCGGAGCGCAAGCGCTCCCTACACGATAGGGCATGCAGGGGGGAGCACGACGGTGGCGGCGGACCAGCGGTACAACGGCGGCAAATGGAACAGCCTCGGGCAGTTCTCGTTCAATGCAGCAAATTACTCGGTGAGGCTGACCGGCAGCAGCAGCGGCACTGTTGCCGCCGATGCGATCAAGATAGCCCATGTCAGCAACCCTCCCATGGTGCTCCAGGCCAACTTCTACACCAGGACCAGGGCAGGGACAGAGCCCCTGGAGGTGGACTTCTACAGCAGGAGCACCGGGGATATCAGGGCGATGAAGTGGGACTTCGGCGACGGCTCGACCAGCACCCGGATGGATGAGGTCACCCGTATCTATAGTAAACCCGGCACCTACACGGTTACCCTGACGGTCTACGGTCCCCTGGGTAGCAGCACCAAGACGAAGACCGGCTACATCACCGTCGGCAGCACCACCGCTCCCCTGAGAGCCGAATTCAGTGCACGGGTGCGGGAAGGGGTCGCCCCCCTTGCCATCAGCTTCGTCGATGCGAGCACCGGCTCGATCAAATCGTGGTTCTGGGAGTTCGGCGACGGTACGACGAGCACCGCGGCGAACCCGTCCCATACCTATTCGAAGCCCGGCAACTACACCGTAAAAATGACGGTGACCGACACGAACGGGGCGAAATCGACGGAGGTGAAGGAGAATTTCATAAGGGCCGTGGTGTTCGAAAAGAACATCGACAATGTGGACTATCCCAAGACGCACTACGGTACCAAGACCGTCATCTCCCGGAAGGAAATGGATATCCAGAAGGAGGAGCTCAGGTACGGCAGGATGTTCTACGAAGCCTGCTACTCCGGCATCTACTACCTCGATATCTTCAACCGGGGGACGATGTTCTATTCGGTGGACCTCACGACCGAGCTCGGCGGCGTCCTCTACCTCAAATCCTATATGGAGGGCAAGAGCGACAACGAAATATGGCAGGTCATCCAGAACTATGAGCCCGTCTACGACTATTACTACTTCAATAAAAAACCGTCGGAGCAGTAACGGCAAGGCCGAGCGGCTCCTCTTCCGCCGCCAATTCATCATGGGGCGGCGTTTCGTGGACGGGATGCCTTCGTGGCAGAGGGTTACTGTCGACGACGAGCGCTGTCTCACGGTGCATCCCGATCTGCCGGTCTGCCAGGAGAGGAGCGGAGGGAAGGGGGTAACCCTGCTCGGATACCTCATCGATCCCGGGAGGCCGTCGGCTACTGACGCAGATATCCTCCGCGGTCTGCTCAGTGTCCTCTGCAATGGCGGCGCCTGCGATACGCTCCGGCAGCGCACCGCCGCCTATGGAGGGAGATGGATCCTCATCGTTAGCGACGGTGCAGCCGTTCAGCTCTTCACCGATCCTGCCGGCTTCAGGCAGGTCTTTTATACCGATGTGCGGTGGACCGATGAACTGTGGTGCGCCTCACAGCCCGGTCTTATCGCGGATATCCTCGGTCTTCAGGCCGACCGGGAGGCGATGGACTTCATCGTATCGTTCGAGAAAAGGGACTGCCAGTTCTGGTGGCCGGGCGACAGTTCTCCCTATCGAGAGGTGAGGCATCTCCTGCCGAACCACGCGCTCGATCTCTCGACCGGTTCGGCGGAGCGGTACTGGCCTGACGGCCCGCTCCCAGCGGTATCGTTCGCTGCCGCGGTGGAGCGGCTGCCGTCGATGCTGAAAGGGTTGATGGGGGGCGCCTTCAGCCGGTTCGATCCTGCCCTCTCGATGACCGCGGGACGGGATACGCGGCTCGTCCTGGCCGCATCGCGCGCATTCCGCGACCGCCTCTTCTGTTTCTCGATGAAGTACTGGGACATGACCGAGGAGAGTCCCGACATAACCATCCCCTCCCGGCTGCTCTCGAGGATGGGGATCGGGCATACGGTCATCCCCTGTCCCTCCTCCATGGACAGACAGTTCGAGAGGCTCTATAACAAGAACGTGGCGACGGCAAGAGAGGTGTACGGCGTCATCGCACAGGGACTCGACCGTCACTATCCGAAAGATCGCGTCTGCGTCAAAGGAAATGCTGTCGGTATCGCGAAGTGCTTCTATAAATATGCCCTGCCCGAAGCGGAGCGGACCAGGGAGGTAACCCCCGGTCTGCTCGCCCGGCTGGCGAATATGGGGGACCATCCCTTTGCGATCAGGCACCTCGACCGGTGGCTCTCCGGAGCCGATCTGTTGTACAACGTCGAAGTCCTCGATCTCTTCAAGTGGGAGAACAGGGAGGGCAACTGGCAGGCGATGAGCCAGCTCGAGTGGGACATCGTGCAGGAGGTCTTTGTCCCTTTCAACTGCCGGGATCTCCTGGTCACGATGCTTTCGGTGGACGAGCAGTACCGGAGACCTCCTTCGTACGCACTCAACCAGGCGCTGATCGCCTCCCTCTGGCCTGAATTGCTCGACGATCCGATCAACCCGAGAGGGATAAAAAGCAGAAGCGGCTGTCTCAAAGACACGATGAAGTCCGCTGTAGAGCGGGTTCGCGTGAAAGCAGGAGAGTGTCAGTGGTGGAAAAGACTCCCGGATATACAGGAGCGCTGAATATGCTCCCGGCAAAATTAATAATGCGTGGGGTGACCAGCCATGAGTAAACGAATTCTCGTTACCGGGGGGGCCGGCTTTCTCGGCTCCCACCTCTGTGAGCGGCTTCTGAACGAGGGGCATGAGGTCCTGTGCGCTGATAACTTCTATACGGGACGCAGGAGCACTATCGCCCACCTCATGGGCCATCCCTGCTTCGAAGTACTGCGCCACGACATCTGCTTTCCGCTCTATGTCGAAGTCGATGAGATCTATAACCTCGCCTGCCCGGCATCTCCGGTTCACTACCAATTCGACCCCGTACAGACCACCAAGACGTCGGTGCACGGCAGCATCAACATGCTGGGGCTCGCGAAGCGCGTGAGGGCGAAGATACTGCAGGCATCGACGAGCGAGGTCTACGGCGACCCCGCCCTGCATCCCCAGTGCGAGACCTATTGGGGCAACGTCAACCCGATCGGGGTGCGGGCCTGCTACGATGAAGGCAAGCGGTGCGCCGAAACGCTCTTCTTCGATTACCACCGCCAGCACAAGCTGCGGATCAAGGTGGCCCGCATCTTCAATACCTACGGTCCCCGCATGCACCCCAACGACGGACGGGTGGTGAGCAACTTCATCGTGCAGGCGCTGCGCGGGGAGCGCCTCACCGTCTACGGCGACGGGAGCCAGACACGGAGCTTCTGCTATGTCGATGACCTCGTGGATGGGCTGGTCAGACTGATGAACAGCGCCGACGATATTACGGGACCGGTAAACCTCGGCAACCCCTCTGAGTTCTCGATCGCCGAGCTCGCACGGAAGGTGATCGAGCTGACCGGATCGTCCTCGGCGATCTGCTTCAAACCCCTGCCGCAGGACGATCCGCTGCAGCGCAAGCCGGATATAGCGCTTGCGGCGCGTCTCCTCGGCTGGAAGCCCGCAATGCCTCTGGAGGAAGGGCTGAAGAGGGCCATAGCCTACTTCAGGACTGTCGATGCGGGTAGCGCGGAGGGGCTGGAAAAGAAAGAGGAAAATAGGACCGGCCCTTCGAAGGGCGTGCCGAAGATCACCCCCATCAACAAGAAAAAACAGAAACCGGCGGGAGTAGGCACCTGATACCGCCGCTCAGATCCCGGTGGATCGCATTCTGGATGAGGTTCGCGGGGCTGGGCCCGGCGGGCAGAATTGCAACCCGCCTTGCCGCCTGGTGCGCTCCCCCCTATACCTCACGGTACTATCTCGCCTGCCTGAACCGAAAGGGATACGTGGATCCACAGGCAATTCTCAACCATCCCTGTCTCACCATGGGAGAGAATGTGTTCATTGCGGACAGGGTAGTCATCAACCAGGCGCAGGGCGCAGGAGCGGTGGACCTGGGGGACCGGGTCCACCTGCTCCGCGATACGGTTATCGCCACCGGCGACGGGGGTGCGATATCGATCGGCGCCGACACCTACATCCAGCCCCGCTGCCAGATCATGGGATACAAGGGGCCGATCCGGATCGGCTGCGGGGTGCAGATCGCTCCCCATTGCGCATTGTACTCATATAATCACCGCTTCGAGCCCGGAGAGTTCATCCGCCTGCAGCCTCTCACGACAAAAGGGGGCATCACGGTCGGCGACGACGCATGGCTCGGATTCGGCGTGATCGTCCTCGACGGCGTTCGCATCGGCAGGGGCGCCGTAATCGGCGCCGGGTCGGTGGTGACGCGGGATATCCCCGACCACGCCATTGCAGCGGGGGTGCCTGCGCGGGTAATCAGGATGAGGGGCGAAGGGGTCTCGCGTATGGATCCCGAAGGAGCCCGGGAACGATGAGGCGCGCCGGTGGACGCGGCATCCAGCCGCTCGTCAGCGTTGTTACGCCTGTCTATAACGGCGCAAGGAATCTTGCCGAATGCATCGAGAGCGTGCTCGGCCAGACGTATGCCAACTGGGAGTATGTTATTGTCGACAACCGCAGCACCGACCGCTCGCTCGCGATCATGCAGGAGTATGCGGCAAAAGACGGACGCATCCGTATCCATGCCAACGAGCGCCATCTGCCCATCATGCAGAACTGGAACCACGCGCTCAGGCGGATCGCCCCCGAAAGCGCGTATGTGAAGGTGGTCCATGCCGACGACCGGATATTCCCCGGGTGCATTGCTGAAATGGTCGGGATAGCAGAGCGGCATCCCGGCGTGGGCATCGTCGGGTCGTACCGTCTCGACGATACGCAGGTGAACTGCAACGGCCTCTCGTGTCCCGGCCCTGTCGTGCCGGGCAGGGAGGTCTGCAGCGATACCCTCCGCGAGCGGCTCTACGTCTTCGGGTCGCCGACGACGCTCCTGATCAGGGCCCCCCTCGTCAGAGAGCGCGAGCGCTTCTATAATGAGGACAACCTCCATGCCGATACCGAAGTCTGCTTCGATATACTCCAGCGCCACGACTTCGGGTATGTGCGCGAGGTGCTGTCCTATACCCGGAGGGGAAAAGAGGCGATGACCTGTTTTGCCCGGCGGTGCAACACCTATCTCCCCAGCAGCCTCTACCTGCTCAAGAAGTACGGGCCGGTCTACCTTCCGCATGAGGAGTGGACGAGGCGGTTCGAGGAGAAGATGCGCGGCTACTACCGATTCCTCGGCAAGAGCCTGCTCGGGGGAAGGGACCGCAGGTTCTGGCAGTACCACCGGAAAGCCCTCGGGGACATGGGATGCGAATTGAGCCTGGCAAGGCTCGCCTACTATGCAGCACTGGAGCTTGGCGAAACCCTTTCGAGTCCCGGCAAGTCTGCCGCGAAGCTGGTGAAGAAGGTCCGGAACCAGGCGGCGGGCGGCCGTAAATAAGCATAAGGCTCTGGCCGTCAAGTGAAATTTATTTGTGGCGCAACAGTGGTTCCTCTGCTATGATTTGTTGTATGAGTAAAAACAGACCCTTGTAAAGGACTGAAGAGGAGGACACCGTGTACAAACCTGTTATGACCACCGGCATACTGCTGTGTCGGCGGGGGCGCGGGCTCCTGCCGTGGGCCGCTGTTGTGCTGGCGGCGCTGTTCCTGCCGCGCCCTGCTCCGGCTGCCGAGTTCGAGCTGCGCCCCTCGATCACCGTGAGAGAAGAGTACAACGACAACTTCTTCCTGAATGAAGACGACAAAGTCGATGAGTTCATCACGCGCGTGATGCCCTCGATTCAGTTCAGGTATGGAGCGCCCCTCTGGACATGGGACCTGAAGTATACCTTTGATTATGTCTACTATGCCCGCGACAAACGGGATGACGAGATCCTCCACCATCTCACGCTCAACGGGCTTATCGAGGCGGTGAAGGACAGGGTCTTCGTGCGCGTTGCCGATGACTACGGGCGGGTCTCTCTCGATGTCACGAGGGACTTTACCCGGGAGAGCACGTTCCGCGACCAGTCGAACCGCAACCTGCTCACCATTAACCCCTACTACGTCTTCAGGGTCTCGCCCCTGCTGAACGTGACGACAGGGTATACCTATATAAACACCTGGTACGACGACGAGCAGGCGGTGGATAAGGACGAGCATATCGTCTCGATCGAGCCCCGGTACGAGCTCTCGCCCTATGTTTCGATCATCGGCGGTTACCGTTTTTCATATGTGGACAGCGAAGTAAACGACTATAAGCGGCATGACGTCTATATCGGCCCGCGCTACGAATATTTCGACCAATCCTTCGTCTACGCCAGGGTCGGCAACAGCTGGACCGAGTACATAGGGCGGGAGAAGACCAGCAACATCTACTGGGCTGCCGGCATTACCCATGCTTTTCCGACCTTTACCGGCTTTGTCGAGGCGGGAGTGGATTACACCGAAGATCCCCAGGGAACGGTGAGGAGGAGCACACGATACCTGGCCGGGGTGCGCTATGACCGTGAGCGGATAAACGCCAATGTCTCTCTCGGCCTCACTTCCTACAACAATGCCGAGATCTCCGTGGCGACCGGCGATCTGAGGCCCAGCAGCGACGATACCGACAAGTACGGCGCTACGGGCGCCCTCAAGTACGCGCTCACGCCGAACCTGACCGGGACGCTCGACCTCACGATCGAGCGGCTCGAACGGGACTTCCTCGACACCTACACGAGCCGTTTTCTGGGCGGGCTGCGGTTCGAATATCTGCTCCTCGAGGAGACGAGACTGGCGCTTTCGTACTACTATACCGACAGCTATTCGCCCCGGCTCCCCGGCGACCGCTACGAGAACAACCGGGTCTTCGTCGAGATCAGCAAGAGGTTCTGAGTAAAAGACAAGTAAGAAGTAAGAAGAAGGGGGAGCTTACGGGAGATCTCTTATTCTGGATTCCCGAAGCGGGTCTGCGCGAAGGGTCGCTCCGACTGGCTCCTGTCTTCACTTCCTACTTCTCAGTTCCCACTTCTTACTTGTCAGCTCCTACTTCTCAGTTCTTACTTTTAACCTTTTTTTCCTCTCCCCATGATCAACGCCCTTACCATCGACGTGGAAGACTACTTTCATGTCACCGCGTTCGAAAAGTATGTAAAAGCGGAGGAGTGGCCGCAGTATCCCTTCCGGGTATCGGACAACACGATGCGGATCCTCGATATGCTCGACGAATTCAGGGTAAAGGCGACCTTCTTCGTCCTCGCCTGGGTCGCCGAACGGGACCCTGCGCTGGTGAAAGAGATACGGAAGCGCGGGCACGACATCGCGTGCCACGGCTATGCCCATGAGCTCGTCTACCGGATCGGACCCGACCGGTTTCGCGACGATATCAGGAGGGCCCGCCGCATCCTCGAAGACCTCTGCGGCGCTGCGGTCAACGGCTACCGGGCGCCGAGCTACTCCATTACCAAGGCGTCGCTCTGGGCCTTCGACATCCTGATCGAAGAGGGCTTTACCTATGATTCGAGCGTCTTCCCCATTGTCCACGACATCTACGGCATCCCGGACGCCCAGCGGTTCCCCCATGCAATCGAGAGGCCCGCGGGAGTCATCAAGGAGTTCCCCATGTCGACCATACAGATACGGATCTCGGGCGGCGAGTACCGGGTACCGATCTCGGGCGGAGGGTACCTGCGCCTCTTCCCCGTAGGATTGATCAGGAGGGCGATTCAGCACATCAACAGGGTCGAACGGCAGCCGGCAGTGCTCTACTTCCATCCCTGGGAGATCGACCCCGCGCAGCCGAGGATCGAGGCATCCTTCAGGTCCCGTTTCAGGCATTACCTGAACCTCGACAAGACCGCGGGCAAGGTGCGCGACCTTCTCCAGGGCCTCACCTTCGGACCGATGAGGAGCATACTCTATGACGCAGACTGAACCGAACCAGGGCGACTTTTACGCGCCCGTTGTCCGGCGCATCATCGCCCCGCTCTGGGCGGCCAGGGAGCGGAGCCCCTACCTGAAACACTTCGCCTGCCTGAAGACCTCGCCGTACCGTCCGCTGGCAGAGGTGAGGGAGGAGCAGTGGCGGCGGTTCAAACGGCTCCTCGACCACGCGTACGCCCACACCGCCTATTACCGGGAGCGGATGCGCTCCTGCGGCGTCGTCCCCGACGACCTGCGGTCATGGGAAGACATGGCCCGGCTGCCCCTGCTCACCAAGGATGACATCCGGAAGCACAAGGACAGCATGATCGCCCGTACGGTACCCAAGGAGAAATTGATGCCCAAGAAGACCTCGGGCTCGACCGGCGTCTCGCTCGAGTTCTTCGTCGATGAGGAGAGCCTCCAGTGGAAGCGGGCCTGTGCTCTCAGGCATGACCGCTGGACAGGGTGGGAGATCGGCGAGCGCATCGGGGCCGTCTGGGGCAATCCCGAGTACAAGAAGAGCTGGCGGGGGTACGTTCGGAACGCGCTCCTCGAACGGTACACCTACCTCGATACGCTCAAGATGGACGAGCGGGCCATGGCCGACTTCCATTCCCGGATACGGCGGAAGCGTCCGACGCTGCTCTTCGGCCACGCCCACTCGCTCTATCTCTTCGCCCAGTTCCTCGAGGCGAAAGGACTGGCGGCCATACGGCCCAAGGGCATCATCAGCAGCGCCATGGTGCTCCACGACTTCGAGCGCGCCGCGATCGAGCGGGTCTTCGGCTGCAAGGTGACGAACCGGTACGGCTGCGAGGAGGTGAGCCTCATCGCCTGCGAATGCAGGGAGCACCGCGGCCTCCATATCAATATGGACACGCTCGTCGTCGAGTTCCTGAACGAGGAGGGGCGACAGGCCAGGGCCGGAGAGGCCGGGGCGCTCGTCATCACCGACCTCACCAACGTCGGCATGCCGTTCATCCGTTACAGGATCGGCGATGTCGGTGTGCCCTCCGACCGGGTCTGCGCATGCGGCTGTACCTATCCGCTCATCGAATCGCTCGAGGGGAGGGCGGCGGACTATATCGTGACAGCAGAGGGGAGCTTCATCTCCGGCATCTCGCTGACCGAGAACTTCGCGATGCTCCTCGGGGGCATCAGGCAGCTCCAGATCGTGCAGGAAGCGCTCGACCGCCTCGTCTTCAGGATAGTGCGCGGAGAGCGGTTCTCCGCGGCCGAGCTGAAGGAGCTCGACCGGCTCGTCGTGCAGCGCTTCGGACAGTCGATGCGTTACTCGGTGGAGTTCGTCGATTCCCTGCAGCAGGAGCGGTCGGGGAAGTACCGTTTCTGCATATCGAAGGTCCGCAACCCTTTCTCGTGACACATCACTAACCTGCAGCGCTCAAGAAAGGCGACCCCGTGACTATACCAAGGCTTCAGAAGACCTGCAGTAACGTGGTATGGCATACCACACTCGTCACCCGCTCTCATCGGGAGCGGATGAACGGCCACAGGAGCGTCGTCCTGTGGTTCACCGGGCTTTCGAACTCCGGCAAATCCACCATCGCCCACCGCGTCGAGGAGCGGCTGCACCGCCTCGGATGCCGCACGTTCGTATTCGACGGCGACAACGTCCGCCACGGCCTCTGCTCTGACCTCGGGTTCTCGCCGGAGCACCGGAAAGAGAATATCAGGCGCATCGGCGAGATGGCGAGGCTCTTCATCGAGGCAGGGGTCATCTCGATCGCCGCGTTCATCTCTCCCTACGACCAGGACCGGAAGTGGCTCAGAACGCGCGCGGGCAGCGACAGCTTCATAGAGATTTATTGCGAGTGTCCCCTCGAGATATGCGAACAGCGGGATGTGAAGGGGCACTACAAGAAGGCGCGGCGCGGCGAGATCCCGGAGTTCACCGGCGTCAGCGCACCCTACGAGCCGCCCGAAAACCCGGAGATACATCTCACGACGCACGAGATGACGGAAGAGGAGTGCGCGGAGGCGGTGGTCGCCTACCTGATCCGCAACGCCGTCCTCTTCGACACCGGGAAGAACGAGCCGGAGGAGAAGAAGGCTATCTGCTCGTAGCGCCGGTCCCCGTGCCATGATCATTGTCGAGCTCATACTTATCGTATCCCTCACGGTCCTGAGCGTCCTGACGCTCTACCTCGTCCTGCTCGCCCTGGCGTACTTCCTTCATCGGCCAGGGAAGGGGTATGAGCCATGCGCGCCGGAAATGCGTTTTGCCGTCATCGTCCCGGCGCACAACGAGGCGGCGGGGATCGGGGTGACACTGAAGAGTGTGAAGTCACTCGACTACCCCGCCCCGCTTTACGAAGCGGTCGTTGTGGCCGACAACTGTTCCGATGCCACCGCCGCAGTCGTCAGGGCAGAGGGCATGCGCTGCCTGGAACGAAACGACAGCGCGAAGCGAGGCAAAGGGCACGCGCTCGATTACGCGATCTCCCTGCTCCTCGGCGAGCAGTTCGACGCCTTTATCGTCCTCGATGCGGATTCGGTGCTCGACCGCAATTTCCTGAACGTGATGAACAGCCGGATGCTCGCCGGACAGCAGGTGATCCAGGCGTACGACGGCATAGCCAACCCCGATGCGAGCCCGCTCACCTACGTCTTCCTGGTGGGCAACAGCATCGAAAACAGACTCTTCTACGAGGCGAAGGCGCGGCTCGGCCTCTCCGTCAACCTCAGGGGGAACGGGATGTGCTTTGCCCGGAACGTCTTCGTAGAGCATCCCTGGACCGCCTACTCGATTGTAGAGGACGTCGAATACGGACTCCGGCTGATAAAAGAGGGGCTGCCGATCTCCTTCGCCTCCGAGACCGCGGTGCTCGCACGCCAGCCCGAAACCCTCGAGCAGGCGCATACCCAGCGGGTGCGATGGGCGTCGGGGAGCATGAAGGTATCGAAGACCTACGCCTTCCGCCTCATGATCGAAGGCCTCCATGCGCAGGACCGGACCCTCTTCGATGCGGGCCTTACGCTTGCGGCGCTGAGCAAGCCCCTCCTGCTGCTGCTTTCCCTTGCAGCGGTCGCTGCCGCGCTGTTGTATCAGGGCGGAGGATATGAACGGGGAGCGGTATACGCAGGATGGGCGTTGTTGCTCCTGGGGACGCAGGTCGCCTATCTGCTGACCGGGGTGCTGCTGGAGCGGCTCACCGCCAGGAGAGCGCTCTTTCTGCTCTCGTCGCCGATCCTCATCCTCTGGTTTTTCTTTATCACGGTCCTCGGCATTGCACGGTACCGCAGCAGTCTCTGGCTGCGGACCAAGCGCGTGTGAGCAGGCCCCGGTGAAGCCTTTGCGCGTGGGACATATCATCGCGACCAATTTCTTCGGAGGACCCGAAAAGCAGATCGTCGAGCACGCGCAGCGGAGCGCGGGCAGAGACCTCTCCGTCGTGGTTATTTCGTTTATCGAGCGGTCCCGGAGAAACGAGCTGCTCGAACGCGCCGCGGACCTCGGTCTCGATACCCATGCGCTGCATACGAACAGCCCCTTCAACCCGAAGGTCATTCCGGAGCTCGCTTCATTTTTGAAAAGGAACGGCATCGACCTGCTCTGCACCCACGGCTACAAATCGAATGTCATAGGACGGGCTGCGTCCTGGCTCGCCGGGAGGCCGGAGATCGCCTTCTCGCGGGGCTGGACAGGGGAGGACCGGAGGATACGGCTTTTTGAGCAGCTCGACCGGCGGTTTCTTCGCGCCGCCGATCATGTCGTCGCCGTCTCGCAGAGCCAGAGAGAGAGAGTGCTCTCCCTGAATGTCCCTGCCGGAAAGGTCTCGGTCATTCACAACTGCATCGACGCGGACCGCGCTGCGGCCCTGCCGAAACAGTCGATCCGCGCAGCCTTCGGCCTTCCGCGCGAGGCGGTCATCGTCGTCTCGGCGGGACGGCTCAGCCCTGAAAAGAACTTCGAAGGCCTGCTCGATGCCGTGCAGCTCGCTATGAAGAGGGACCCGCGGATTCATTGCATCGTCTTCGGCGAGGGAGCGGAGCGAGAGAACTTGGAGGCGAAGAGGAGCCGCTATAAGCTCGACGGCCGTTTCCTGCTGCCCGGGTTCCGCAAGGACATGATGTCGTTTATGGCGGACGCCGATATCTTCGTGCTCCCTTCCCTGACCGAAGGCCTCCCCAACGTGGTGCTCGAAGCATGCGCCCTGGGGAAACCGGTCGTCGCGACCGCGGTCGGCGGGACCCCGGAGATCGTGCGGCACGGGATTACCGGCTTCCTGGTCAAGCCGGGAGAGACGAGGAGGATGGCGGACTATATCTGCCGTATCGCCCGGCACCGGGAGCTCGGGGCCGCTATGGGAATGAGCGGACATGACTATATCAGGAGTCATTTCGGCTTCGACAAACAGACAGCGCAGCTCGAACATATCTATGGAGAGGTATATGCATCCTTTTATCACGGTCGTCGTACCGGTAAGAAATGAGGCGCGGTTTATTGCGGATACGCTCCTGCAGCTGCTGCGGCAGGACTATCCCCGTGACCGGTTCGAGATCATCGTCGCCGACGGCATGTCGAACGACGGCACGAGGGAGATCGTCTTCAACCTTGCGCGGGAGTACCCCATGCTCAGGCTGATCCCCAACCGGAAGCGGTTCTCGGGCGCCGGCAGGAACATCGGCTTCGAGCACGGGAAGGGAGATATCTTCGTGGTCGTCGACGGCCACTGCCACATCGATCACAACGGGTACTTCACCGCCATCGTCGAGAGCTTTGCGAAGAGCGGCGCCGACTGCCTCGGCAGGCCGCAGCCGCTCGACCCTCCGGGGCTGACGCTCTTCCAGAAGGCCGTGGCCCTCGCGCGGTCGTCGCCGATCGGACATGGGGGCGACTCGCTGATCTACAGCGACTACGAGGGGTACGCGAGCCCCGTGAGCAACGGCGCCGCCTATACGCGGAAGGTGATCGAGCATCTCCGGAGCGTGGACGAGCGGTTCGACGCCTGCGAGGACGTGGAGTTCAACTACCGTGTCGAACAGGCGGGCTTCACCACGTATACCAGCCCCGCCCTGGCGGTGCGCTACTATCCCCGCGAGCACCTGAAGGGGCTCTTCAGCCAGATGATGCGGTACGGGCAGGGGCGGTTCAGGCTCCTCGAAAAGCACGCCGGGACCTTCTCGCTGAATACGCTTGTACCGGCGCTTTTCGTTGCCGGCATCGCGCTCCTCGCCGCCGCCGCCCTCCTGTCGCCGCTCTCGGCGCTCTTCCTCGGACTCTTCGACCTCCTCGCCCTGGTGTTCATTCTGTACGGGCTGCTGGTCACCGGGGAAGCGGTGCGCATCGCTTCGCGGAGCGGCCTCCGCCATCTCGTCTTTCTCCCGTTCGTCTTCATCGCCATTCATGCCGGTCTCGGCGCCGGCTTTCTCCGGGAGATGGCGAGGGCGGGGCACGCGGTACTCCTCCCGGCAGCGCTGAAGCGGGGCGCCCTCAAACGGACCGCGCTGCGATGATAAAGATCGCCTTCGTGATTGACACGATCGACTCCCCCACGGCAGGGACCGAGCGGCAGCTCCTCATGCTGCTGAAACACCTCGACCGCCGCCAGTTCGATCCGTATCTCTGCGTGCTGCGCTCCTCGGCCTGGCTGGAGCAGGAGTTCGACCTCTGCCCCCTGCATGTCGCCGGCATCCGCTCCTTCAAGCAGCTCGGCTCCTGGCGGCGCTTATGGCGGTTCGCACGGTTCCTGAAGCGGGAGGGCATCGCTATCGTCCAGACACACTTCAGGGACTCGGACATCGCCGGCATCATCGCGGCGCGCCTCGCCGGCACAGCGGCGATCATCGCAACGCGGAGAAACCAGGGATACTGGCATAAACGGGGAGAGGTGGCGCTCAAGAAGCTCCTGAGCCGCCGGGCCACCGTCATCATCGCCAATTCGCAGAGCACGAAACAATGGACCGCAGCGGTGGAAGGCGTGCCGGCGGAGCGGATACGGGTCATTCATAACGGCATCGAGCTCGAGGCATACCCGGGCAGCGATCCCGTGCTGCGGGAGCGCTGCCGGAGGCAGCTCGGGCTGTCCGGGAATACCTGCTGCATCGGCGTCGTGGCGAACCTGAGGCCGGTAAAAGGCATCGATGTCTTCCTGCGGGCAGCGGCGCAGGTGGCGAGACGGGTCGACGACGTGCGGTTCCTCATTGCAGGAGAGGGCGAAGAGCGTGCCGCGCTCATGCGGCTCGCCGCCGAGCTCGGCCTCGGCGGGGCGGTCCGGTTTCTCGGGAGGAGGCGGGACGTTCCGTCGCTCCTCGCCGCCTTCGACATCGGCGTCCTCTCTTCGCATTCGGAGAGCTTTTCGAATGCACTCATCGAGTACATGGCCGCCGGCCTGCCGGTCGTCACTACCGATGTGGGCGGGAGCAGGGAGGCGGTCGAGGACGGCGTCAGCGGGTTCGTCGTACCGGTGGGGGATGACCATCGCATGGCGGAAGCGATTATCCGCATAGCAGAGGACCGCACGGAAGGACTGCGCATGGGCCAAAGAGGACGGCGCTGCGCCGAGCAGCTCTTTTCATCTCAGAGCTGTATCGAGAAGAGCGAGGCGCTCTACCGGGCATGCGGGCTCTCACGCGTGCGGGATGCCCGGCAGGTATGCCGTGGTGGGGCGCAGGTATGAAGCGCAGCGCACTGCCGTACGCCGCCGTGCCGCAGCCGCACTACGGACTGTTGGCAGGAGCCTTCCTGCTGATCGCCCTTACGCTGCACCAGGCAGGCACAGCAGTCCTCTTTGCCGCAGGCTGGAATCTCTCGCCTCTTCCGGTGTTTTTCGCGGTCTGCGCTGCCGTACTCATCGTATGGCGGCAGCTCGCCCTTTTTCCCCGAGAGAAGAGAATTGCAGCGTTTTCAGCGCTCCTGCTCACGAACGCCCTGATCGTCGCCCTCGCCCTCGCCCTGAGCGGGGCCTTCTATGACCTCTCTTTCGACGGGCAGAACTATCACCAGGAGGCGATCATCGAGCTGGCGAGGGGATGGAACCCGCTCCATGCCGAGCTCTCGAACAACGACCACGCGCTCTGGATAAACCACTATGCGAAAGGACCATGGATCGGCGCCGCAGCGCTCTCCCAGCTAACCGGAACTATCGAGTATGGCAAGGCCATGAATATACTCCTCCTCGCCGCATCGATGATGACCTGCTATGCGGCCCTCGCCGCAATGACACGGATAGGACCTGAAAAGGCGGTCCCGCTCAGCATCCTGTTCGCCTGCAACCCCGTTGCACTGACCCAGCTCCTCAGCTTCTATGTCGACGGGCAGCTCTATTCCGTGCTGCTGATGTTCCTCTCGCTGGCATATTTTGCTTTTACGAAGCCGCAGGGCATCGTCATGCTCATGCTCGCCTTCAGCACGATCATGGCCGTCACGATCAAGTTCACCGGGCTCGTCTATATCGCCGTGCTGGGTGCGGGAGTGTTCGCCGGGTTCCTGCTCTCCGGCAGAGCGGCAGCGGGGACGCGCTTCTTAGCGTATGTAGCGCTGGGTACCCTCGTGGGTGTTCTCCTGGTGGGGTTCAATCCTTATGTCACCAATTTTCTGAAGAAGGGCCATCCCTTCTATCCCCTGGCCGGAAAGGAGCCGGTCGACATAATTAAACCGAATACGCCGGGAAATCTGCTTTCCCGCAGTCGCGTCGAAGCGCTCGCCCTGTCGGTGTTTTCCCGCTCCGAGAATGCAACTGCAGCGAAGGCCGCGACTATCAAGATGCCGTTTACCGTCGCTTTTTCCGAGCTGAAAGCGCACCGGGGGGCCGATACGAGGGTCGGCGGATTCGGGCCTTTCTACAGCGGGATGCTCGTGGTGGCCCTGCTTATCGTCATGGTGGCGTTCCGGCATAACGCAAAGAAGACGGCGGCAGCGGTCGCCGGGGGCGCGCTCATCCTGGCATCTGCCCTGGTCAACCCTGCTCCCTGGTGGGCCCGCTATGTCCCGCAGCTCTGGATGCTGCCGCTCATCCCCCTCGTCCTGGCGCACCACCTGCACGGCAGCAGGCTGCTGCGCGTCCTCCCGGTCCTCCTCGTGCTCAGCGCCGCTGCCGATGTCGCGCTCGTTGCCGGCCCTTATTGTTATGCACAGTACCGTGACAGCAGGGCGCTCGACCGGCAGCTGCTCTCGATCGCGGAGAGCGCGAAGCCGGTCGTCGTGGATTTCAACTCCTTCAGGTCCAACCGGCTCCGCCTGGAGAGGTACGGCATCAGGTATCATGAGGTCGATGCGGCGCCGTGCGGCCCGCGCATACGGCTTGTCGGCTCGGGAACGGAGCTCTGCGTCCCCGGAAATATCCCGCGAGGGACGGCTTTATGATCGCGCGGGGCGGGCGTGCCGCGTCCGGGGGCATGCGTCTCCCGGGCAGCGCTGAAGACACTGCGGGACAGGCGATCGCTTTGTTCGATTTCGACCATACCGTTTCAGCGGACGACAGTCTCAAGGACTTTCTGCTGTATGCCGTCGGCCGCACGAGGCTGCTGCTCGGCGCGCTCGCCTTGAGCCCCCTGCTCGTCGCCTGCGCGCTGGGGCTGATTCCGAGAGAAATGGCGAAGGAGAGGGTCGTAAGTCATTTTTTCGGGAATTGGAAGTATCGGCACTTTGCGTCCATAGCCTCCGCGTACAGCAGGGAGAGGCTCCCGCAGCTCGTGCGGCCTGATGCCCTTGCGCGCATACGCTGGCACCAGCGCCGGGGCCACACGGTCGTCATCGTCACCGCCTCCCTCGAGGACTGGATCGAGGGCTGGTGCAGGGCACAGGGCCTCGGACTGATCGCAACGCGGCTCGATGTCGAGAACGGCCGTGTTACGGGCAGGTTTCGGGGACGGAATTGCAACGGAGCGGAGAAGGTCAGGAGAATCGGACTGCAGTACGATCTCGGGGCGTACGATTATGTGTATGCGTACGGCGACAGCACGGGTGATAACGATATGCTCGCGCTGGCAGACGAGAAATACTATCGGTGGAAGCGTTTATGAACACGGCGGTCGTCCGGCTCATGCGGCCCCACCACTACCTGAAGAATCTCTTCATCCTCGCCCCGCTCTTCTTCGGGCTCAAGGTCTATCAGCCCGAGCTGCTGGCCCGGGCAGCGACCGCCTTTCTGGGATTTTCATTGGCGGCGAGCGCGGTCTACATCCTCAACGATTATTACGACCAGGAGAGCGACCGGGCGCATCCGGTCAAAAAGAACAGACCCCTCGCTGCAGGGCTCGTCACCCGGACCGAAGCGCTCCTGCTCATGGCAGTGTGCCTGGCCGGAGGCATGGCGATTACGTTCCTGGCGGGAACGGCTCCTGTGGCGTTGACGCTCGTCTACGTGCTCGTCATGATCGCCTATACGGTAAAGCTGAAGCATGTCGCCCTCATCGATGTCTTCATCATAGCAGCGGGATTCGTCCTGCGCCTGTTCGTCGGCGCCGAGACGATAGGGATATCGCTTTCGATGTGGATCGTTCTCATCACCTTCCTGCTGGCGCTTTTCCTCGCCCTGGCAAAGCGGAGGGACGATTACGTCCTCTACAAGGAGGATGGCCGCAGGACCAGAAAGGTGATCGAGCACTACAACATCCCGCTGCTCGACGCAGCGATGGTCCTCATGTCCTCCGTTACGGTGGTCGCCTACATCATGTACACCATATCCCCTGAAGTGATCGCGCGGGCAAGGACCGACAAGCTGTATCTCACGGCAGGGTTCGTCATCTTCGGCATCATGCGGTACATGCAGCTCACCTTCGTGTACCGGACCAGCGGGTCCCCTACGAAGCTCCTGATGCACGACGGGTTCCTCAAGGCGTCCGTCATAGGCTGGATCGCGGCCTTTGCGCTGTTGCTGTACCGGTGACGCCTGCGCTGGCGGCACTCATGAGAGGGCAGTGTGCCTGACGGGAACGATAAATACGGAACGGTCGTCTATACCCCGGAGTCGCAGCTCCGCAGCCCGGTGCAGTTGCTGCGCACCATGGGGCGGGACCTGCTGCACGCGCGGGAGCTGGGGTGGCGGCTCTTCGTACGGGATACTTCCGCCCGGTACCGCCAGAGCATACTGGGCATCTTCTGGTCCTTTGTGCCCCCGCTCGTCACCGGGCTCGTCTTCATCATCCTCCAGTCGAAGAGGATCGTGAACTTCGGCGCCACCGACATCCCTTACCCGGTCTTCGCCATGGCCGGGACCATGCTCTGGCAGCTCTTTACCGAGAGCCTCAACGGACCGCTGGCGAGCGTGCGCGGCGCCCTTCCCCTGCTGGCGAAGATAAACTTTCCCCGCGAGGCGCTGATCCTCGCGGCGTTCTACCATATCCTCTTCAGTCTTGCCATCAAGATGACGCTGCTCCTCGGCATCCTTCTTCTCTTCGATATCCCCTTGACGTTCCGGCTCGTGCCTGCTCTCGGGGTCATCATGATGCTCATATTCCTCGGGATGGGCATCGGCCTCCTGCTGACGCCCGTGAGCATGCTCTATACGGATATATCGTCGCTGCTGGCGGTCGCGGTCCAGCTCGGCTTTTTCGTGACGCCGGTGGTCTATCCTCCGCCGACCGCTTTCCCGTACTCCCTGGTAACCGTCGTCAATCCGGCCGGCATTCTGCTGACGGCTGCGCGGGACCTCATGGCGAAGGGAGCGCTCACCGGCTCCGCGGTACCGCTTCTGCTGGTATGCCTCCTGACGGTCCTGCTCCTCTTCGGCGCCTGGATCGTCTACCGCGTCGCGCTCCCCCTCATCATCGAGCGGATGAGCTCCTGATGTCCGACCTGCTCGTCACCGCGGAAGGGGTCCATAAGAAGTTCTGCCGGAGCCTCAAGCGCTCCCTCTGGTACGGCATGAGCGACATGGGCGCCGAGCTCATGGGCCTGCGCGGGCCCGCGGGCTTGCGGCGGGATGAGTTCTGGGCGGTCAGGGATGTCTCGTTCCGGCTGCGCAGGGGCGAGACCATAGGGCTCATCGGCCATAACGGGGCGGGGAAGACGACGCTCCTCCGCATCCTCAACGGGCTCATACGGCCGGACCGGGGCCGCGTCGAGGTAACCGGGAGGATGCAGGCGCTGATCGCGCTCGGCGCGGGGTTCAATCCCATACTGACCGGAAGAGAGAATATCTATGTCAACGCCGCCGTGCTGGGCATCCCCAAGGCGGAGGTCGAGCGGCGGTTCGATGAGATCGTCGATTTTTCGGGGGTGGGCGAGTTCATCGACGCCCCGGTGCAGAGCTACAGCTCCGGCATGAGCGTCCGGCTGGGGTTCGCCGTAGCGGCTCACCTGAACCCCGACATCCTGCTCGTGGACGAGGTGCTGGCCGTGGGAGACTACGGGTTCCAGAGCAAATGCTACAACAAGATCGGGGAGCTGAAGAAGAACGGGGCCGGCATCATACTCGTATCGCACAACATGCATACGGTATCGACTTTTTCGGACCGGGTGATGCTGCTCAGCAGGGGCGAGTGCAGGCTGTTCGACTATGTCCCCGAAGGCGTCAAGGCGTATACCAGCTTCTTCGCCGCCACGGACCAGAGCGACGACATCGAGAAGGTAGTGAGCGGCAACGACAGCATCAGCTTCGACGAGGTGGCGATAGAGAAGCGGGACCTGCGGCCCGCGGATTCGTTCGTGCTCTCGATGCGGTACGCGTCGACGAAGACCTACGAGGGGGTCGATATCGACACCCTCATGTACAGCAGCACCGACCCGTGGCTCTATTTCCAGAGCACGAACAAGGCGTACAACCGCACCGTCGATCTGCCGCAGGGATCGCATACCCTGCGCGTCGCCATAAGGGACATTCCGCTCAACAGTGCATCGGCGAAGATCGTCGTGACCGTCTGGACGAAACACCGGACCGAGAAGCTCTTCTGGTGGAGAGTCCCGGTCACCTTCGGCGGGGTCGACTATTCGACCGGGAACAATTTCCTGAAGGTGGAGTATGAGGTCGAATAACGGCGTGCCGTGCGGCGGGGGTGGAGAGAGGCGGCCGGACGTCAGCATCGTCATGAGCGTCTACAACGGGGAGCGGCACCTCCGCGAAGCCGTCGAGAGCATCCTGGGGCAGACCTTCACCGGCTTCGAGTTCATCATCGTCGACGACGCCTCCCGCGACCGTTCGCGGGAGATCGTCCGCTCGTATACAGACCCCCGGATCGTGCTCCTCGAGAACGAACGCAACCAGGGGATCACCCGGTCGCTCAACAGGGCGCTCGGGCAGGCGAGGGGCGCGTACCTGAGCCGCCAGGACGCCGACGACATTTCGGAACCGGAGCGGCTGGAGGTCGAGCGGGACTTCCTCGAGCGCCGTCCCGAGGTCGGCCTGGTCGGAACGCATGCCGCCTTCATCGACCGCGCCGGAAGGGCTTTCAAGGTCTGGCGCACTCCCGAGACCCACGAGGAGATCGTGAAGGGAATGCTGTACGGCAACTGCTTCTGCCACGGCTCGGTGATGCTGCGGAGGTCCTGCCTCGATGCTGTCGGGCACTACCGGGAGGAGTTCAGGTATACGCAGGACTATGACCTGTGGCTGCGCGTCTCCGAGCGCTTCGCAACGGCGAACATAGACCGTATCCTCTACCGGATGCGGAGGACGCCCGGGACCATATCGCGCAACAGGCACGAGGAGCAGCTCGACTTCCACCTGCTGGCGCGGGAGCTCGCGCGGGAGCGCCGCCGCACCGGCAGCGACAGTCTGGCGGCGCTGAAGGGAGCGCGCATCGGCGAGATGCTGCGGACCCGGTATCGCCTGAGCGAAGCGGCGATCGCACAGTTCAAGGCGGAGATGTTCCTGGATAAATTTTCCGAGGCGCTGCTCACCGGCGACTACCTGAGCGCGGTCGCGTTCTGGGCGAAGGCCTTCACCTTCGAGCCCCGCTGGGGAACGATGAAGGCGCTCGTAAGGGACATTTACCGGAGCGTAGCGCCGCGGGTAAAGGCAGCCTGATCCGCCGGGGAGGCGAGGAAGGGGATGGTCACCATAACGGGAGCAGTGAGCAGGTACGGTGCAGTTGGAGCCGGGGCGCGCGTGCGCTGAAAGGAGGCTGGAGGATATGGATATCTCGATACTGCTCGCAACCTACAGACGGCCTGATCTGTTGTCGAAGACGCTCGAGAGTCTCGGCCGCCTCGAGACGGGACCGCTCAGCTGGGAGGTCATCGTTGCCGATAACGCCGGGGATGAAGCTACCCGCGCCCTGGTGCAGCGGTTCGGCGGGAGCCTCAACGCCCGCTATCTCGTGGAGACGAGGCGGGGGAAGAACAACGCCCTCAACCGGGCCGTCCGCGAAGCGAAGGGAAAGCTCTTCCTCTTCACCGACGATGACGTTATCGCGGACCGGCGCTGGTGCGTCGAGATGTGGGAGGGGGCCGCGCGCTGGCCCGACACGGCGGTGTTCGGAGGCCGCATCATCCCCGCGTTCCATTCGGGAAGGGCGCCGCTCTCCCGGAAGCATCCCTTCTTCAAATTCGCCTATGTGCACGCGGAATGGAAGATCGAGGAGGGCCCCTACGAGGCGTCGCATGTATGGGGGCCGAATATGGCGATACGCGCCGAGCTGTTCAGGAAGGGCTGGAAGTTCAACCCGAACATCGGGCCGAACGGCAAGAATTATGTCATGGGGAGCGAGACGGAACTGACCATCCGTCTCGAAAAGTCGGGATACCGGCCGGTCTACCTGCCGAAGAGCCTCGTCCATCACCAGATACGGCCGGAACAGCTCAAAGCGCGATGGCTCTTCCAGCGGTCGTTCAGGGACGGCAGGCAGCGGGCCGTCTGCCTGGGGCTGCCCGACGTGCCGCTCCTCTTCGGCGTCCCCCGCTACATGGTGCGCAAGCTCGTCGAGAACAGGATCAAGCACTTCATTTTCTTCTACGACCGCGAGCGGTCGATCGACTTCGGCATCAAGTACTGGAACCTTCGGGGTATGCTGTATCAATACCGGCAGGGGCTATCCGGGACGCAGCAGCCGCCGGCGGTCCCGGAGCTGTCCGACCGCAGCTGAACGCAACGGGACGTCCATACGTCCGGCAGGACGCCTCAGTTCAATGACCATGCCTAAAGTGAGCGTTATCATTCCCACCTACAACAGGGAGCATTGCATCGCCGAAGCCATAGAGTCGGTGCTGGCGCAGACCTACGGCACTACGGAGATCATCGTCGTCGACGACGGCTCGACCGACCGTACGGCCGAACGGGTGGCCGCTTACGGAGACCGGGTCACGTATATTCACCAGGAGAACGCCGGCCCCTCCCGCGCCAGGAACAGGGGTATCCGGGAGAGCTCGGGAGAGCTCATCGCCTTTCTCGATTCCGACGACCTCTGGCTCTCGACCAAGCTCGCGCGGCAGGTGGAGGAGTTCCTCAAGGACGATGAGCTGGGGATCGTCGCCACGCCGGTGGTCTTCCGTTTCCCGGGCCGGAAGATGCGGGCGAACATCGGGAGCATGGATACGGCCGCCTTGCGGGAGCACTTCCTCGATACCTTCCTGATGGTGACCTCGACGGTGATGGTCAGGAGGCGGTGCCTCGAAGAGGTCGGGCTCTTCAACGAGGCGCTCTGCTATGCCGAAGACATGGACCTGTTCTACCGCATCGTGCGCGCCTACGGCGCCAAGATGCTCGGCGACTACCTGACCGTCAACAGAAGGGCGCCGAACAGCAATCTCGTAACCGACACCTCCCGGCGGGAGCGGCTCGTGGCCGACTCCCTCGTCTGCATCGACCGGATATTCTCCTACCCCGAAAACAGGAATAAGGAGCGGAAAAAGAGAGACCGCTACCGGACCTTTTTCCGCTGGATCGGCATGAGCGACGTGCATGCGAACCCGCGCTTTGCCCGCACGTATCTCTGGAAGGCGCTTTCCTATAAACCATGGGACTACCGGCTCTATTGGCCGCTCGCCCTGTCGTTTCTCCTGGCCGGAAGGCTCCGTCCGTACCTGAGGAAGGCCAGGCTGAGGTTCTCCCGGTCATGACACGGAACAGGGGAGAGATACGGTCCGGCGCCGCAGGGGAGCAGCCTCTCGCCTCGGTCGTTATTCCCGCCTATAACGCGGCCCCGTACATCGCCGCGACGGTCGAATCGGTGCTGGCGCAGACCTACGGGGCAGTCGAGGTGATCGTGGTCGACGACGGCTCGACCGACGAGACAAAGGCGCTCCTCGCCGGGTACCGGGCGGCAGAGCGGATACGCTACTGCTACCAGTGCAATACAGGACCCTCTGCGGCCCGGAACCGCGGCATGCTCCTTTCCCGGGGCGCGTACCTCATCTTTCTCGATGCCGACGATCTCCTGTCCCCCGGCTATGTCGATGCCGCGGTGCGGTTCATGGCGGAGTACCGGCAGGTAGATTTCGTCTTCTCGAACTACGAGCTCTTCGACGAGGGCGGCGTCGTCGCGGCCTCGGGAGTGGACCGCTGGAAGATCTTCAGGAGTATCCCTCACTTCACCGTCGGCGGCGGGCGATGGCTCTTCGCGGAGTCGCTGACGCGCTCCATCATACAGTACGGCGGCTTCATGACGACGAGCAGCGTCGCCTTCAGGAAAGAGGCGCTCGGGAACGAGCGGTTCAGGGAGGGCTTCTTCTACGGCGAGGACGACGAATTCTTCGCCCGGGTCAACTACCGGAGCAAGGCGGGCTACATCGACCGCGTCCTGGTGAGCAAGAGAGTCCACGGCCGGAGCATCATCCACGACCGGAGCAAATCCCTGAGGAACGCCGCGCATTTCATCGCCCTCGCTGAGCTCCAGCGGGTGTACTATCGCGAGGACCCGGCCATTCGAGCGGTCCTGGAACAGAAGATCCCGGCATTGACCGCCGATTACTGCTGGCATCTCATCGACCGGGGGCAGTACCGGGCCGCGCAGGAGATGCTCGCGCAGACCCTGCGGCGCTACCCGAAAGCCTATCCTCTTTATAAACTGCTGGTAAAGAGCTATCTGCGCCGTATATACCGTGCGGCGGGTGCGTGAGGGAGAGCGCTGCGCGCCGTGAAGGCAAGTGTTGTCGTCTGCACCTATAACCGGGCCGTGAGCCTGAAGCGGACCCTCGCGAGCCTCGCGGCGATGGCGCCGCCCGATGATGCCGAGTGGGAGCTCCTGGTCATCGACAACAACTCCCCTGACGCCACGAGAGAGGCGGTCGAGGAGTTCGCCGGAACGGCCCCGCTGACGGTCCGTTACGTCTTCGAGCCGCAGCAGGGGCTTTCCTATGCCCGTAACCGGGGTGTGCGTGAGGCCCGGGGGGAGATCATCGCTTTTACCGACGACGATATCGTCGTCGATGCCCTCTGGCTCAGGAATATCGTCAGGGCGTTCAGGGAGCATGACGCCGGCTGCATCGGCGGCAAGATCATTCCCCTCTGGTCGCAGCCGAGGCCCGCGTGGTTCACGAGCGAGCTCTTCTGGTACCTGGCGCTCCTCGACCTCGGAGACGAGGTCCGTATCCTGACCGAGCCGCAGCTCTGGGGAGCGAACTTTGCGGTGAAGGCGTCCCTGTTCTCCCGGTACGGGTATTTCAATCCCGCCGCAGGCCGCATCGGGGAGAAACTGTATGCCGGGGAGGAGACGCAGTTCATCCGGACGCTGATCGGCAACGGGGAAAAGGTCTGCTATGTTCCCGACATCGTCGTTCATCACGTCGTGCCTGCCGAGCGCATCAGGAAATCCTATTTCCGGAGGACGATCTTCGACCGCGGCGAGCAGCTCGCCCTCGAGACCGAAACAGGCGGCGACCCGACGCTCATGGGGGTCCCGCTGCAGGAGCTCCCGTCCGTAGCCGGGAAGCTCTGGAATTACCTGCATGCGCTGATGAGGCGCCAGCGCCGCGCTTTCAACGAGCAGCTGGACCTGGTCGGCAATATGGGATATATCGTCGGAAAGATCAAATACCGCAACCGGAGCTCCAAAGCGCTCCGCAAGAGATCCAAAAGGGAACCGCTATGAGCATGCCTGCGACGAGCCGGAGAGTATCGGTAATCATTCCGACGTACAACCGGGCCCATTACCTCAAAAAATCGGTAAAGTCGGCCCTGCGCCAGACCTACGGCAACCTCGAGGTGATCGTGGTCGACGACGGCTCGACCGACAACACCCGTGCGGTGCTCCAGCCGTACATCGACGACCGCCGTATCATCTACCTCTACCAGAACAACGCGGGCAGTCCCGCGAAGGCGAGGAACCGCGGCCTGCGTGCCGCATCGGGCGACTATATCGCCTTCCTCGATTCCGACGATGTCCGCATGCCGGAGAGCATCGAGAGGAGCGTGGCGCTGCTCGACGCTTCTCCCGAGGTCGGCATGGTCTGCGCCGACTGGCTCAACTTCAAACGGTACCACAGCGTGCGGCGCGACCGGAAGCCGTCGTGGATAACGAAGGCCGGCTACATAGAGAAGCTCCCGGATGAGTTCGTGCGCGAGAGAGGAGAGGACTTCCTGATCCTCGGAGAGGACTTCATCTACGAGCTGTTCAACACGAACTTCGTTTTCACGAGCAGCGTCGTTACCCGCCGGGCCCTGCTCGACCGGGTCGGGTGGTTCGATGAATCGTTGACCATCGGAGAGGACTGCGACCTCTGGATGAGAATATGCGAGGTCGCGTACCTGGCCTTCCTTACCAGCCCCCTCGTCTATCGGCGGGTCCACCGGGGGAGCATAACGAGCTCCCTGGCGCGTAATATCATGGACGATACCAGGGTGCTCGAGAAGTTCATGAGCAAAAGAAGACCCCTGCAGCCGTACGTGAAGAAGCGTTTTCACCGGAGGCTCGAGAACTTTTACTCCCGCTCGGGCTATTTCTTTTTTACCCGCAACAACCTGGCGGAGTCACGGAAGCGGTTCATGAGAGCGATACGGTACAACCCCTCGGCCTACGCCTATTACCGCTATTTCGCCCTCTCGCTGATGCCCATGGACCTGTTTCTCCTCGCGAAACGGCTGAAACAGCGGATGAGCCGGTCCGAATATGCCTGAACGGACAGCGGCGGTGCGCCGCACGCACATCGGGGATGCCATGGACAGCATCGAGAACATGACCGCGGGGCTCTCGATAGCGGCAGAGCTGTCCGGCGGCGGGCGGGCTTTTGTGGTCGTCGACTCCCTTTACCACGGCACGAGCTCCGGCGGCGTCAGGGTCGCGGAGAATATCGAGCTCGGGGAGGTGCAGGCCCTGGCCCGGGAGATGACCCTCAAGTTCCGCTTCATAGGGCTGCCGCGGGGAGGGGCCAAGAGCGGGATCAGGATGCCGGCAGGGCTCTCCCCTGACGGGAAGCGGAGGCTCCTCGAAGAGGTCGGGCGGCGGTACGCTCCCCTCATACAGACCGGGCTCTACTATCCCGGTATGGACATGAACTGCGGCCCCGACGACCTGCGCGCCCTCTACCGGGGGGCGGGCATTGCGCTGGGAGCGGTTACCGACACCTCCTACTTCACCGCCCTTTCGGTAGCCAATGCCGTCATCGCCTGCAGCGACGTTCTTGCCGGGGACGGACGGCCGCTCACCGTGGCGATCGAGGGGTTCGGAAGCGTAGGGCGCTCCCTCGCCGAACGGCTTCCGGCGGAGCGCTTCCGCATCGTCGCCGTCTCGACGATGAAAGGCGCTGCGGTCGACAGGAGCCGGAAGGGATTCTCCGCACCCCTGCTGTCGTCCCTGCGAAGAGAGTTCGGCGACGACTGCGTGAGCATGATCGGGGGAGCGCGGACCGAGCGTGAGCGGCTCCTCGAGGCCGAGGTGGATATCCTCCTGCCCTCGGCCCGGACCTGGGTGATCGATGAGAACACTGCACGGAACGTCAGGGCGCGGTGCATCGTTCCCATAGCCAACGCGCCCTATACGAAAGAGGCCGTGGGCCTGTTGCATGAGCGGGGTGTGGTCTGCCTGCCCGGCTTTGTCACCAACTCCGGCGGGGTCTACGCCTCCTCTCTCTACGACAGCGGGGTTCCGGGTGAACGGATAGAGCAGATATCGGCCACGCTATACCGGAGAATTGTCGGCCTCCTCGTGAGAAAAGCGGCGGAGCTCCGGCAGTCCCCGGTCGTCCTGGCCGAAGCCGTCGCCCTGGAGCGGCTGAGAAGGGCGCATGAAGGGCACGGGCAGGGGCAGGGGAGCGCCGGGCTCGTCCGGAGGATCGGAAAGCTGCTGCGCCGGAAGGGGATCGTACCGAGGGCCTGGCATGCCCGGGCCTTCGAGGCGCGGTTCATCAACAATCTCGAGCAGCTCCTCAAGGAGATAGAAGAAAAGTAAGAAGTAAGAGGGAGCTTACAGGAAACTCTCTGGAGTTGAACTCCGGCTCCCGGCGCTTGGCGCTCAACGCTTCACGCTCGATACGCATTATGAAAATCGCAATCCCTTCGCATATAGCTCGTGACTACGGCGCTCATCTGAGGAGAGCCTATCCTGATGCGGACATTATCCCGCTTGCTATCCACCGCCGCGAATCTCCGTTCCGGAAGGTCTTGCGGCGGTGCGCGGAGTACGGGCTCCCGTATCACACCTATGAGCGGCTGCAGCCGTGGATAGGGCGGCGGCCCTCGTTCAGTTTTTCGCTCGATGGAAAGCCGCTCTCGGCGCCGGCAAGCGACGTGCAGGGGCTGCTCGCGACATGGATGATGGAGTATGACTCCCTCAAGCAGCTGCTCCCGCTGCTGCCCGGGCTCCGGTGGCTCCATTCCACCAAGTCCGGCGTCGAGCATCTGCCCGGGGAGTGCCTGGGCAACCGGAGCCTCACCGTGACCGCCTCGCGCGGCGCGCATTCCCGCCGCATCGCGGAGTTCGTTATGGGTCTCATTTATTGCTTCGGCAAAAACTACCTGGGGCACCGCGCCCTCCAGCAGAAGCGGCGGTGGGACCAGCTGCCGTCGCTCGATATCGAAGGAAAGCAGGTAGCGGTGCTCGGCGCCGGGAGCATAGGACGCGAGGTGGCGCGGAAGGCACGGGCGGGCGGCATGCGCGTCTCCGGGGTGAGCCTGCGGGGAAGGCCCGACCGGCTTTTCGAGAGGGTCTATCTCCCGGAGCAGCTCGGCGATGCGCTGCGGGGGGCTGATTTCATCGTCGTCTGCCTGCCCCTGACCAGGGAGACGACGGGTTTCATCGGCGCCGAAGCGCTGGCACGGATGAAGCGCACGGCGTACCTGATCAACATTGCCCGCGACCGCATCGTCGACCGGGAAGCCCTGGTCCGGGCGCTGCGCACGGGCGCGCTGGCGGGCGCGGCGATCGACGCGGTCGCCGACGATTTCCTGCCGAGGAGCCATCCCTATTATCGGCTCGATAACCTGCTTATCACGCATCACTGCGCCTACCGCGGCGAGACCCCGGCTGCGGCGCTCCTCGGCAGGTTCGAAGAGAACCTTGGGCGGTTCCTCGCGGGCGAACCGCTGATAGATACGATCGATCCCGAAAAAGGGTACTGAATAAAAGAGAGGATACTTCATCGATGGCAAAGAGACCTAAAGTGATGATAATTTTCGGGACGCGGCCCGAGGCGATCAAGCTCGCCCCGGTGGTGAGGGCCTTCAACGATGACGGAGGCTTCGCCACGGTGACGCTCGCCACGGCGCAGCACCGGCATATGCTCGACCAGGTGCTCGACCTCTTCGGCATCGTACCCGACTACGACCTGGATATCATGACCGCGAACCAGGGGCTCCCCGATGTGACGAGCAGGAGCCTCCATGGCGTAGACGGGGTGCTGCGGAGCGAGCGGCCCGATATGGTCCTGGTGCAGGGAGACACCACGACGGTCTTCGCCGCAGCGCTGGCAGCCTACTATAACCGGATCCCGGTCGGCCACGTGGAAGCGGGCCTCCGGACCTCGGATAAATACTCGCCCTTCCCGGAAGAGATGAACCGGCGCATGGCGACGGTGCTCGGCGATCTCCACTTCGCCCCCACGGAATGGGCGCGGAACAACCTCCTGCTCGAAGGGGTAGCGGAGGAGAGCATCCACGTTACAGGAAACACCATCGTCGATGCGCTCCTCGGTGTTCCCCCGCGCTCTTTTCATGGCGAGGACGGCCTCCCCGAGCTGAGCCTCTTCCTCAGGTCGGTCCCGAGGATGGTCCTCGTCACCGCCCACCGGCGGGAGAACTTCGGCCAGCCCTTCAGGGAGATGTGCGCTGCGCTGCGCGAGCTCGTCGAGATCAATCCGGACCTCGGCATCGTCTATCCCGTCCACCCGAACCCCAACGTGCGGAATGTGGTCACCATGATGCTGGGCAAGCATCCCCGGATACTCCTGATCGACCCCCTCGACTACGGGACCTTCGTCAATCTCATGCGGTATGCCTATCTCATCCTCACCGATTCCGGGGGGGTGCAGGAGGAGGCGCCGAGCCTGAAAAAGCCGGTGCTCATCATGAGAGAGAACACGGAGCGGCCGGAGGGTGTCTCCGCAGGAGTGGCCCGCCTGGTCGGAACACGCCGGGAGTCGATTGTCGGCGAGGCGATGCGGCTGCTGCATTCGGAGCAGGAGTACGGCAGGATGACGAGCGGGGTGAATCCCTTCGGCGACGGGAAAGCCTCGGAGCGGATCGTCGCCGCCGTGAAGGACATCCTCGCCGGCAGCGAGCCGCGGGTGCTCGCCGCGCGGGAGAACGCATGAGGCTCTTCGCCGTCCTGTACTGCTATCCTCCGCTCCTGACGCCGGCGACGATGTGCTACCTGAAGCTCCTGGCGGGACTGAGGGCGATGGGGCACACGGCGGACGCGCTCGCCGTCGACGTCGGCTCCTACCACGGTCCGATGGGCAATTATACCGACCTCTCCCTGCTGCAGCTCGTGCCCGAGGGGGTCGGCGTGCATACGGTGCGGTCATGGGAGCGGCATCCTCTCATGAAAATGCTGAAGGACATCGAGATCGGAAGGAGGCTACTCTACCCGCTCTTCGAGCCGCAGAAAAAGGAGTGGTACTTTCCCGCGGTGCGGCGCCTCAAACGGCAGGACCTGAGGGGGTACGACGCGATTATCAGCTGTTCGCAGCCGCACGCGAATCACCTCATCGGCGAGCGGTTGAAGAAGCTGACCGGGAAGCCCTGGATCGCCTATCTGAGCGATCCCTGGACGGATAATCCCTGGGGAGAGTACCGGTCGAAGCGGATACGCGCGTACAACCTCGCCCTCGAGAGGTCGGTCATAGAAAAGGCGGATGCCGTGCTGTTCACGTCCGAAGAGACGCTCGCGCTCGTCATGAAGAAATATCCCGACCGCCTCTCCACGAAATGCGGTGTTCTGCCGCACTGTTATGTTCCGGAGTGGTACCGGCTCGGCGCCAGCAGGGGACGCGACGGCGGAGGGAGGACGAGGATACTCCATACCGGCCACTTCTATGGCCTGCGGTCGCCGATGCCGGTCTTTGCTGCGCTCGAGGCGCTGAGCAGGGAGACCGATCTGGCGGAACGAGCGGAGCTCCTCTTCTTCGGCACGATGGAGGCGCGCTACCGCGAGTTCGTCCGGGAGCGGAAACTGGACCGGGTCATCAGGATCATGGAGACCGTTCCGTACCTCGACGCCCTCTCGATGATGCTGAGCTCCGACTACCTCCTGCTGGTCGATGCTCCTCTCAAGAACACCGCCGAGAGCGTCTTTCTCCCTTCGAAGCTGATCGACTACCTCGGCAGCTTCAGGCCGGTGATCGGTATAACCCCGTCGCGGGGGACCAGCGCGAAGGTGCTGAAGGAGACCGGCGGCGCCTGCTGCGCTATCGAGGACGACCGGGCGGTCCGCCGGACCCTGCGCGAGGCACTCGACCGCTCGCTCGCCGCAGCGCCGGTCAGGAGCGCGGTCGAACAGTATGACTATAGAACCGTTGCGCAGAAGCTCAATTCCCTGCTAAAGGAGATGATCTGACTATGCTATGGCTCGTGATCGGGTATATGTTTCTCTTCGTCTTCAGGCCCTTCGAGTATTGGCCGGTGCTGGGGACCTACCGCATCGAACGGGTGTATATGATCGCGCTCCTCGTCGTGCTGTTCCTCTGGCAGGGGAAGCGCCATCTTACCCACTCCATCAATAATTCCATCCTCTTCTTCCTGGGGGTTATGGTGGTGTCGTCGGTGTGGGCGTTCAGCACGGATGATGCCTACCAGGCTACCTTCGACTACTTCAAGCTGGTCGTCTTCTATTTCGTCATCGTCCTGACGATCAGGGACGAGCGGCAGCTGAAGATATTCATGGTCGCGTACATCGCCGTCCTGTTTCTCTACGTCGGCAAGTCGGCCTGGGAATTTTTCGTCCACGGGAGATACGTGTACAACATGGGCATAAAACGAATGCCGGGTCTCGATACCACCTACGGCGACCCGAATGCCTTCGCCGCCTCCATCGCCTACTCGCTGCCGTTCCTCTGGGCACTGATCAAGTACCGTTTCGAGCAGCCGCTGATCCGTAAGATGCTCTGGGCCTATGCGCTCCTAGCCGGCGTCTGTATCATCGCCACCGGCTCGCGCAGCGGCATGGTGACGTCGCTTCTGTTTCTCCTGCTCGTATTCTTCAGTACGTCCCGCAAGGTCACCGGGGTCACCCTGCTCCTCGCGCTGCTCGCCTTTGTGTGGAATGTCATGCCGCTCGACTATCAGCAGCGGTTCAAGTCCGCCTTCTTCCGGGGTGTCGCTCCCCAGGCGCAGGCAGCCGATGCCTCTGCCCAGGGCCGGCTCGAAAGCCTGAAACAGGGGATCAAGATGTTCATGGAGAGCCCGCTCCTCGGCATCGGACCGGGCAACTTCAAGTACGGGTGGGATCACGCCCCGGTCGGTCCCAGCGCGCACAACCTCTACGGCGAGCTCCTGGGCGAGACGGGTGTCATGGGGCTTTTGGTATTCTCCGCCCTGGTGATACTCATCGTCAGGACGCACCGAACGATCATTGAGCGGGCAACACTCTTCCTGACCGTACATGCCGCCAACGCCCCTCCCGCATCCGTGGACAATATGCGCCTGCTCCGGCTTCTTTCTTCAGCCTCGGTGCAGGTTGTTGTGCTCCTCCTGTTCAACGGGAATTTCGGCCGCAACCTGTATCGGTACAACTGGCTCTGGATCGGCGCGATCGCGGTCCTTTCGTTTCACTTTCTGAACCAGGAGCTCAAACGATCCGGTGCAATAGCCGGGCTGAAGGCACGTCGCTCGTGAGCAGAGAAAGGGAAGAACGCCTCTCACGGAACTTTGCGGTGCTCAAGCCGCTGGCGATCCTCTGCGTGGTCGTCGCGCACTTCCTGAGCGCCGCGCTGCCGATACTGTGGGTTCCCGCAGCGTTCGGGCTCCATATCTTCGCCTACTCCTCGGCATACTTTACAGCGCGAAAATACCGGGACCGCTTCGGCCTTCGCGCCTACTGGCGGCAGAAGCTCTACCGGCTCGGCATCGATCTGATGGTGATAAACGTTTTTCTCGGAACGCTCTTCATCATCGAAGGCAAACGGGGCATCGTGAGCTGGCATACCGCAGTCAACCTCGTCGGACTGAACGGGTTTCTGAACTGGTTCCGGATCCCCAACGCGAGTCCCTTCGGAGCGGGCATGTGGTTCTTTACCCTGCTCCTGCTCTTTTACGGGATATACCCGGTGTTGAATGCGCTCCTCAAGAGCACGACCGCCCTCGGCCTCTTCTTCGCCGGCGCCGTGGGGGCGCTTTACTGGCTGAATCTGAACGTCGCCTACGGACACACCCTCTGGCTGACGGCAGGCGGTTTTGTCTTCGGCTTTGTCGTGGCAAAAACCGGGTTCAGCCTGCCCCGGAATGTCTGTATAGGCGCCATGCTTGCGCTGGGAGCCGGCCTGGGGTTCCTCTACGTATCGAAAAGCACGGCGGTCCCGACCGTGATCTTGCTCTTTCCCCTCTTCTGCTTTTCGGTGCTCCTCATCGAGCACCTGCACTTCGAGAGCGCTCCCGTTGCACGCCTCTCACGGTACGTCTTTCCTGTCTACCTCATACACATGTACCTCTTTGTCAAGATCACCGGCAACGACTATCTCAACGCGGCGATATCGCTGCTCATTGTGGCGCCTGCTGCAGTTCTGCTTGCAAAGGTTTCCGAGAAGACGAGGGAGGTTTTGCTGACCGCTCCGGAGCAGCACTCCGGGGCCGTACCGACTCTCGGCAGGGAGAAGTGAGAATGCAGATGCTGAAGAGACACCGCCATCCGTGTGCCTCATAGGGCACGCGGAAGGAGATACACGCTTTCATGGCTCACCAGAAGCCGATAAGACTGCTCGTCGTTGCCCACTGGCCGTTGGGAGGCATAAGGACGTATATGAAATACGTCTATAAATACCTTCCGGACAGGCCGGAGCGGTACGCCATTACCATACTCGCCTCGTCCACCCCGGAGGATGGGGCGCTGAAAAGGGACGCGGAGGAGGTCGGCGCCCGCCTCATTACCTATGACCCGCACGGCGGCAAAGGACATCCCTCCCGGATCATCTTCAGAGAGATGCTCAGGAACAGCTATGACCTGATCCAAAGTCAGGGGTTCATCTCATCGCTTCACGTATACCCGGCAAATCTCTTCTTCAGGGTCCCCCATATCCTGACGGTCCACGGCATACTGGAGGAGCGCTTCTTGAAGGGAACGACGGCGCCGCTCAAACGTGCGGCTCTTTCCTGGGTCATACGGCATGTGGATGCGCTCTATGCGGTAAGCAACGATATCATGGAGCATCTGTATGACAATGTTCCCTCGCTCAGGACCGCGCGATGCAGGAGAGTGGTGATCAAGAACGGCATCGATGTCCAGTCGTTCACGTCTGCACGGACAGGAAACGGCGATTTTCGGAAAAAGCTGGGCGCCGGACGAGAGGTCTTTCTTATCGGGTTCCTCGGAAGGTTCATGCAGCAGAAAGGATTCGACTACCTGATCGATGCCGTCGAGGAACTGGAGCGGAGCCGTGCAAGGACCAGGGAGTTCAAAGTGGCGGCGGTCGGTTCGGGCGACTATCTCGAATGGTATAAGCGCGTAGTGAGAGAAAGGCGCCTGGAGCACCGGTTTGCCTTCATCCCTTTCCAGAGCGATGTCCTCGCGCTCTACAGGGATTTCGACGTGGTGGCGATGCCCTCGATCTGGGAGGCGAGCGGCCTGCTCGCCATGGAAGCCCTCTGCGCAGGCACTCCCCTGATCGCATCGGACTGCATAGGACTCAGGGAAACGGTGCGGGACACCCCTGCCCTCGTCTTCGAGAGCAGGAACGCTGCAGCGCTGGCACAGGCACTGCATAATCTCATGGCGGTGTCGCACAGCGAACAATTTGACACGTTTAGGAGCAGGGCGGTCGAGCAATTCGATGTGCGGAAGACCGCCCGGGAGGTCGACAGACTTTTTACCGCCCTCTCTGCCCGCAGACTGTAGGGAATTCCCTGCAGCATAACCGGCCTTGCGTTCATAGAAAAAGCATCGTTCCCTGTATCATCGTAAGTACCTGTAGGCAATACTGTACACAAAACGGGGTCTCGGCAGCATTGAATAATGCCAATAGCAGTAATTCAGGCACTTGCAGCATAGCGCTCTCCTGGCACGCCCTTTGCTATACGGTCCGGTCAGCCTGTTTTCACAGTGTAACAGCAGAAGGAGTAAAAGGAGAGTATTATGAAGAAGTATCTGATCATCGGGGTTCTTGCGATGGTCCTGCTCGTGGCGGCATCGGTAGGGTATGCGTACGAGCTGGGCACCAGGGACATGGTCACGGGAGCGGGAAGGGCGACCGTAGCGAAACCCGCCCGCACCTACACCAAACAGATCACCGCACCGGGCGTATTAAACCAGTCCAACACCGAATACGTCCTGATGAACGATGTCGTGGCTAACGGCACCGCCTTCACCATCCAGGGCTCCAACATCACCCTGAACCTCAACGGCAAGAAGGTCACCTACCTCAACGCCAATGCCTCGACCGCCTACGGTGTCAAGATCGACGGCTATGCACGGAACAATATCGCTATCGTGAACGGTACGATTCAGCAGGGGGCAGGGACGTGCTCCGGCAATCAGAACGGCTACGGCTGCAACCCCCTCTATGCCTATGACAGCTGGGGCCTCGAGCTGGGCGGCCTCGACATAACCTGGAGGGCGGCGGACACCGGGGGCATCTACCTGCACTGGGGCGGCAAGGCCAACATCCACCACAACACCCTTAATGACCTGGGCTCCACGGTCGTCAACCGGCACCAGGGCATCGATGTGATCAAGGCCGCCAATCATGCCAACTCCGTCATCAGCCACAACCTGATCAAGCGGGCGCGCCACCGCGGGATCATGTCGGGGCCGAGCAACAAGGTGTACAACAATGACGTCTACATCGACAGTGTGGTGACGAACTCCACGGGGGTGTCGATCAACAGCGGCGAGGCGCACCACAACCGGATATACGGCAAGGGGGTGCACCCGATCGGCATCTGGCCGGGCAACAACGTGAAGGTCTACTCCAACTACGTGGAGGTACAGAACACGAAGTGGGGCAGCGAGTACGGGGACACGGGCTCTGCGGGGCTCAGGATGACGTGGGGCAATAACAATGTGGAGGTGATGTACAACACCTTCATCGTGAAGGCCTCGAACAACTATAACGGCACGGGAGTG
>JBFMHE010000030.1 GCA_040752355.1 Nitrospirota bacterium
CCAGATCGGTACCTTCAGGAACGGCACATGGTATCTGGACAATGGCAACGGTGCCTGGAATGCGGGGGGAGACATGGTCCTGACCTTCGGCCTCGCGGGCGACAAGCCGGTTACGGGAGACTGGAACAGTGATGGCAGGACAGACATTGGAGTCTTCCGTGCCGGCAAATGGTACCTGGATGCCAACGGTAACGGCGCATGGAATGCAGACGTCGATCTGACCTACGCCTTCGGGCTCGCGACTGATAGTCCCGTGACCGGCGACTGGGACGGCAGTGGAACCACGAGGATCGGCACCTTCCGGGCCGGCAACTGGTATATTGATGCCAATGGTAACGGCATATGGGATGCAGGGATAGATAAAACGTTCAGCTTCGGCCAGACAGGCGATAAGCCGGTTACGGGAGACTGGAACGGCGACGGAAAGACGGAGATAGGCGTGTTCCGCAGCGGTACATGGTATCTCGACCTGAACGGTAATGGCGTGCTCGACCCCTGTGGCATCGATGCCTGCTACACCTTCGGTCTTGCTACTGACCTGCCGGTCACGGGCAGATGGTGATGCTGTTTACGTGACTAGTGATGCTCAAGCAGGGGAAGAGGGCGGAATGCTCCTCTTCCCTTTAAATTTTTTCCCGTGGGCGAGATATTGTAAGTAGTGTATTATGGATTATTCATAATGCACTGCCTTACTTTCACCTTCACGCTATCTCAAACGTAAGTGTTTGTTATTGCAAGGGTATGAAATCAGGTATCCTTCTTGCTGACATCTTTGGCATACTATGTCATTCATGTATAATGTCGCTAGTTCTCCTGCAGCAGAAGCATATGATTACACTGCAGGAAATAATGGACAAGGGGATTTTTTTGGGTAACAATTATATGAAGGTATGTACAATTTTATGGAAATAAGAGGGGCGTGAAACCATGGGACTTATTAGTGCTGTTGTGATAGCGATTTCTTTCATGCTGGTTCTGAGCCCTCTCCGGGCTGCAGAGGAAGCGGTGACTTCAGTCGCTGCCGCCAGCGCATCGCTAGAGGAGAAATGGGGTATTAGAGTATTAGGGCTGCGGCAGTCGGCGAACGGCTACATGCTCGACTTCCGCTACCGGGTGCTCGATCCCGAAAAGGCCGCCCCGCTCTTCGACCGGAAGACCAAGCCGCATCTGATCGACCAGGCTACCGGCGCTCAATTCATCGTCCCCGAGCCCCCGAAGGTCGGCGCCCTCCGCAACACCAGAAAGCCGGTGGCGAACAAAAACTATTTCGTGATGTTCGCCAATCCCGGGAATTACATAAAAAAGGGAAGTAAGGTGACCGTGGTCATCGGCGACTTCAAGGCCGAAAACCTCATCGTCGAATGAGCCGGAGGAGAGCAGGCATGCAGCGCAACTGCTTTAAGATCTTCTTTCACGTGACCATAGCTCTTATTGTACTCCTTACCGCAGAGGCCGGGGCCGGTACGATAGATCCCGGGCTCAGGAAGAAGCTCGCTGCCCTGGGACCCGATGACGAAGTCCCGGTGATCGTGAATTTTTCCGGCAGGCCTGCCCTCGATACAGCACTCGAGCCCGGGAAGCGTGACAAGAGGGCCCGCAGGACCGCTGTTATCGCTGCGCTCAAAGAGAGGTCTGCCGCCTCGGAGAAGCCTTTCAGGGAGTTCCTCAAAGGCAAGGCTGCAAAGAAGCTCCGCTCCCTCTGGATCAAGAATGCTGCGGCGGTCACCGCACCGCGCAAGGTGATCGAGAAGATGGCAGGCCTCCCCGGCATAGAGAGCATCACCGCCGACCTGACCGTTTACGCCCCGACGCCGGTGTTGAGCGAGAACGTGATGCCGGAATGGAACATCGAGCGCGTCAAGGCACCGCTGCTCTGGAACCGCGGCATCGTAGGGCAAGGGGCCGTAGTCGCCACTATGGATACCGGCGTGGACCTGCAGCACCCCGACCTCACGGGGCGCTGGCGCGGCGGCACGAACAGCTGGTTCGACCCCTACGGACAGCATGCCATCCCTTATGATTACCATGGCCACGGCACTGCTACGATGGGCGTCATGGTAGGCGGAAGCGCCGGTGAAACAGCGATCGGAATAGCGCCGGGCGCGCAGTGGATCGCGGTAAAGATATGGGATGATAACGACACCGGTACGCTGAGCGCGATTCACCAGGGCTTCCAATGGCTCCTCGACCCGGATGGAAATCCCTCCACCGATGATGCCCCGGATGTGGTAAACAATTCCTGGAGTCTCTGCGATGAGAGCAATAACTGTGTCCTGGGCTGTATCACCGAGTTTCAGCCCGATATACAGACGCTCAGGGCTGCGGGGATTGCCGTCGTGTTTTCGGCAGGCAATTCCGGGCCTAACACATCGACAAGCGAGAGCCCCGCAAACAATCCCGGCTCCTTTGCGGTGGGAGCCAGCGACTACGGGGACAACGTTGCACTCTTCAGCAGCCGGGGCCCGTCATCGTGCGACGGCGGCATTTTCCCGCATGTAGTCGCCCCCGGCTCGGACATATGGACAGCAGACCTCTCTTTCGGCGGATTGCCTTCCTATGCGGCATGGGAAGGCACGTCATTTTCGGCTCCTCACGTGGCCGGAGCGGTCGCTATGCTCAGGAGCGCATTCCCGAAGTCAACGGTCGCAGAGCTCGAGGATGCCATCAAAAGATCGGCCCGGGACCTCGGGCCCGCAGGACCCGACAATGATGCAGGCTACGGCCTTCTCGACATTGAGGGAGCCTACAAGCTCCTCAACCGCGGAAAGATCGGCGTCTTCAGGAACGGCAAGTGGTATCTCGACAACGGCAGCGGTACGTGGAATGTTGGGATTGATACGGTTTATTCGTTCGGCCTCTCTACTGATATTCCCATAACCGGCGACTGGGACGGCAGTGGATCGACGAAGATCGGCACGTTCAGAAGCGGCAAGTGGTATCTCGACAATGGCAACGGCAGATGGGATGCAGGCATCGATAGTGTAGCGACCTTCGGGATGGCAGGGGATATTCCGATTACCGGAAACTGGAATGCTGATGCTGCGGGCAAGACGAAGATCGGGGTATTTCGTGCCGGCAAATGGTACCTGGACATGAACGATAACGATGTATGGGATACGGGGACAGACGCGGTTTATTCGTTCGGCCTCTCTACTGATATTCCCATAACCGGCGACTGGGACGGCAGTGGATCGACGAAGATCGGCACGTTCAGAAGCGGCAAGTGGTATCTCGACAATGGCAACGGCAGATGGGATGCAGGCATCGATAGTGTAGCGACCTTCGGGATGGCAGGGGATATTCCGATTACCGGCGATTGGAACGGAGATGGGAGAACAGAAATCGGCGTCCTGAGGGGTGGTACGTGGTATCTCGACTTAAATGGTAACGGCAAATGGGACGCCGGTATCGATGGCGTCTATAGTTTCGGTATGACAGGAGATATACCGGTTGCAGGCAGGTGGTAATATCGTTTGGTCCACAGTAATGGCTACTAGGTGTATCCACATATTGTATCGTTGCAGTCCCCTCTTTTTTATGCTTTAAAGGCATCGGATAATCAGGTATCATAAAGGAAGGTTTGTTATGGCATAATTTGAAAGGCTGGATTTATCCAGGAGGAAACTGGTGAAAATTCTCGTGACCGGCGGCGCCGGGTATATAGGCAGTCATGTGGTGAAAGCGCTGGGTGAACATTCCCATGATGTCGTCACCTACGACAATCTTTCGACAGGGAACAAGTGGGCGGTGCTGCACGGCGACCTCGTAGTGGCGGATCTCGCCGATAAAGAGATGCTGAGGACCGCGATCAGAAACTTCAAGCCCGATGCCATCATGCATTTTGCCGCCTCCATCGTCGTCCCCGAGAGCGTGCGGGAGCCGCTCAAATACTACCGCAACAATTCGGCCAATACACTCAACCTTCTCGAAGTCGCGGGCGAATCCGGGGTCGGGAAGTTCATCTTTTCATCGACCGCCGCGGTCTACGGCATACCGGAAACCATTCCCGTTGCCGAAGAGGCCCCGTTGCGGCCGATCAACCCCTACGGCACCTCGAAGGTGATGACCGAATTCATGCTGAAAGATATCTCCTTTGCCCGGAATGACTTCACCTATGTCTCTCTCCGCTACTTCAACGTGGCAGGCGCCGATGGCAAGGGAAGGATAGGGCAGGCGTACAAAGAGGCGACACACCTCATCACCCGAGCGCTCAAGACCGCCAAGGGAGAGTTCGAGAAACTTCTGATCTTCGGGACCGATTACGATACCCCGGACGGCACCTGCGTCCGCGACTATATCCATGTGGACGACCTCGCCGATGCCCATGTGAAGGCGCTCGACTATCTCGCCAGCGGAGGCAGGAGCACGATCCTCAACTGCGGCTATGGCCACGGCTATACCGTTCGGGAGGTCGTTGCGGCTGCGAAGAGAGTCACGGGCGTGGATTTCACCGTAGAGGAGACGGGCAGGAGGGAGGGCGATCCTCCTGCACTCGTGGCTGACAGCACGAAAATCAAAGCGGCGCTCGGGTGGAGCCCGCAGTTCGACAATCTGGAGTATATCATTAGAACAGCATGGGAGTGGGAGAGGAGACTATAAACGCAGAGTCGTCTTCTTAGAGCTTTGATGAAAGGAACGGCTATGGGAAGCAATAACAGTAGAAAGAATGTACGGGCAGCCAGGGCTAAAGTCGCCCTTATTACCGGTATCACCGGACAGGATGGCGCCTATCTTGCGGAGCTCCTTCTCGGCAAAGGATATGAAGTCCATGGCATTAAGAGGAGGGCCTCGCTCTTCAACACCAACCGGATAGATCATCTTTATCATGATCCCCACGAGAAGGGGCTGAGCTTCACCCTCCACTACGGCGATCTTACGGATGCTACCAATCTGATCCGTGTTATCCAGGAAGTCCAGCCTGACGAGATATACAACCTGGCCGCACAATCTCATGTGCAGGTTTCCTTTGAGACCCCTGAATACACGGCCAATGCCGATGCCCTCGGGACTTTGAGGCTGCTCGAAGCCATCAGGATACTGAAGCTGGAAGATAAAACGAGATTCTATCAGGCCTCCACGTCGGAACTCTACGGCAACGTGCACGAAATACCGCAGACCGAGAAGACGCCTTTTTATCCCCGCAGCCCCTATGCTGCAGCAAAACTCTATTCCTACTGGATTACGGTGAACTACCGCGAGGCATATACTATGTTCGCCTGCAACGGCATTCTCTTCAACCACGAGTCACCGATCAGGGGCGAGACCTTCGTGACCAGGAAGATAACGCGGGCGGTAGCACGGATGAAGCTCGGCCTCCAGGAAAAACTCTATCTCGGCAATCTGAACGCCCGGAGAGACTGGGGATATGCCGCTGATTATGTCGAAGCCATGTGGCTCATGCTCCAGCAGGACAAGCCCGGCGATTATGTCATCGCTACAGGGAAGGCCCATTCGGTCAGAGAGTTCGTAGAGCATGCTTTCGCCGCAGCGGGCATCATGATAGCATGGAAGGGAAAGGGCAGTGGAGAGAAAGGCGTCGATTCTGCGACAGGCAAAGTCCTCGTTGAAGTCGATCCGCGCTACTTCAGGCCCACCGAAGTCGAGTTCCTGCTCGGCGACCCCAAAAAGGCGAAGAGAAAGCTGGGATGGAAACCCAAGGTGACGTTTGAGAAGCTGGTTGCCATGATGGTCGCGGCAGACCTCGAAGAGGCGAAGCGCGACATGCTCTGCAAGAGAGAGGGCTTCAAGGCGTTCAATTATCATGAATAGGGATGCCCGCATATATGTGGCCGGTCACCGCGGGCTTGTGGGCTCGGCTCTGGTGAGGCGGCTTGAGAGGGCTGGTTGTAGCAATATCGTCACCCGCACCAGCGGCGAGCTCGATCTCAGGAGGCAGGCCGATGTGGAGGCCTTTTTTCAGGAGGTCATGCCCGAATATGTCTTTCTCGCTGCCGCAAAAGTAGGAGGGATTGTCGCCAACAGCACCTATCCTGCCGACTTCATCTACAGCAATCTCGTAATACAGACCAATGTCATCCACGCCTGCTACAAGTACGGGGCGAAAAAGCTTCTATTCCTCGGCAGCTCCTGCATCTATCCCAAACTCGCCCCGCAGCCGATGAAAGAGGAATATTTGCTGACCGGCGAGCTCGAGCCGACCAATGAGCCCTATGCAGTCGCAAAGATCGCGGGCATCAGGATGTGCCAGGCCTATAACCGGCAGTACGGGACCGACTTCATCTCTGTCATGCCGACCAATCTCTACGGTCCGGGCGATAATTTCGACCTCAAGACCTCACATGTGCTCCCCGCCCTGCTGCGCAAATTCCATGAGGCGAAAATACTCATGGAGAAAGGAAAGGCCGTTCCCGTTGTCCTCTGGGGGACGGGCTCGCCTTTCAGGGAGTTCCTCCATGTCGATGACCTTGCCGATGCCTGCTTGTTCCTGATGGAACGCTATACCGGCAACGATATTGTTAACATCGGAACAGGTAAAGATATTGCCATAAAGGACCTTGCGGAGATGGTGCGGGATATCGTAGGCTTCACGGGGGAGATCGTCTGGGATCATTCAAAGCCGGATGGCACGGGGAAGAAGCTTCTCGATGTGTCGAAACTGAGAGCTTTGGGCTGGGAGCCGAGGATTGGACTGAATGAGGGCATTCGTGATACCTACAACTGGTTCGCGAAGTTTGTGTGAAACGTCTGTTTTACCTCACTGGAATTTTTTATTCCATTGTACAGAGCATCTCAGGTGATTGAGCAGATGGGGAGCCCTGCTCCCTCCGGCGCTGCACCTTCATCTCCACTCCCTCCTTCAGATCAGGCAATAGGAGGCTTGACAGCCAGGGACATTGTCCTACATAATGTAGTACAGGAGGTGCATGATGCCGACGAGTACACGCTTCGACAAAGAGACCGAGACAGTCCTTAAGAAGGCAGCAGGGGTTCTGGGCATGACAAAGTCAGAGGTTGTCAGGAACTCGGTGAGGGAGTACTGCCTGAGAATTATCAAGGAAAAGAAAAAGACTCCGTGGGAGATTTATGAGCCGATACACACGGCCGGCGGCAGCGGGCATGGGAAAAGGGTTTTAAAGCAGAAGGAGATCCTGAAAACAAAGCTTGAGACAAAACGGAAAAAATGGTCATTATAGACACCGGTCCTATCGTGGCCCTTTTTGATGAATCAGAGCCTTTGCATGAAATCTGCAGGGCAACCCTCAAGAAGATAAAATCTCCGCTTATAACGTCATGGCCCGTTTTGACGGAAGCTTTTTATCTTCTCGGCGACTGGCACAAAGGGCAGCGGGAACTCTGGGATTTTGTTATCGCTGGAGGGCTTGACCTCTATGATATTCCCGCATCCGACTGCGGTCGTCTGAAAGAATTGATGGGAAAATATTTCGATAAGCCGATGGACTTGGCGGATGCAACCCTTGTTTTAATAGCAGAGGTTAAGAGAATAAGAACGATTTTCACTCTTGACAAGAGTGATTTTTCCATTTATCATCCGCGACATTGTAAACGACTAGAAATTATCCCCGGCTGAAGAAACAATAACCGGCGCTGCACCTTCATCTCCACTCCCTCCTTCCTCCTCCGCGTCATCCTCGAAAAGACCAGGCAAAGACAACAGAAACTGGAGCAGTGGAAGAGGTGGACCTCAAGGGAGTGTTGAAAGGCTCAGTGAGAGGATTTTTTAATTGAGATGGCGGTGATCCCCTGTGATATACTACACATAACATAGCATTGAAGGGGGCTAGTGATGCCGAAGATAAAGAAGCTTTCCGAGGCCGAGGTGCTTAACCTATTAAGAATCCTGCCTGAGAGCAAGAAGAAAGAAGCGCTGGACTTCCTTGAGTTATTAAGCCGTCGAACGAAAAAAGAACAAAAGCTCAGCACCCGCAAAGCCGCTTCAGCAGTAGAAAAGACATGGGGGAGCATAAGCCTGGATAAAAAGAGTCTTCAATATATCGCAGAAGATAAAGAGCTGGAGTATGAGGTTTAGCGATCTCAAAAAAGACGACGATATTTTCATCGATGCGAATATTTTCATCTACAATTTCGGCGCACAGTCGGGGGAGTGCAGGGAGTTGCTTCTGCGCTGTGCAAGAGGCGAGCTCACAGGATACACATTGACCTCTGTTTTGTCGGAAGTGCTCCATAGATCGATGGTCGCCGAGGCGATTGAAAAGGGCTATATAGAGAGTAAAAATCCCGTTAAGAGGTTGAGTGAGAGTCCTGAAATTGTAAAGAAGCTCTCAACCTATGCGAGCAATGTCGAAAAGATCAGTGAGATGAATATAACGATTATTCCTTTAACGAATAAGCTCCTAAAGAAAAGCTCAAGGGTAAGATTGACCGAAGGCCTTTTAACCAATGACTCTCTCATGATAGCTGCGATGAGGGATTTAAAGTTGACAAATCTGGCGACGAATGATAGTGACTTTGATCGGTTAAAATGACTTCGTGTTTATAAGCCTGCCGATCTGTAGATATCACCCCATTGTCTCCGGGAGCCCCGTTGCCTCCGGCGCCGTACCTTCATCTCCACTCCCTCCTTCCTTTTCCGCGTCATATGTCGAAAATGGCAGAGGCTGGTCCTTTAACGAGGCGCTGCACTGCATGCAATTATTCAAAATGACCGGCTCAGAATAGACCGGAATGAGCATGCCTTAGTGTTTTTATCGGGAAAAGGTCTTGATTATTAATATTATTTAATCTGGCATCAACCTTGCTTGAGCGGTAGTGAAGCAGTGGAAGATTCTCCCTCAAAGAAAGGCAAGGTGAGACAGCATGCAGGCCCTCGGTTTCTTGTCCCCCGACATCGCACCGGCAGGATATGCAGCGAAGCTGCAGATGCTCATGGCAGCGCTCACCGCGCTGACGTCTTTCTCGGTCATCCTCTTCCTCCTTCCCGTGCTTTCGCGCGCTGCGGTCCGCATAGGGCTGCTCGACTATCCCCAGGAGAGAAAGGTGCACCTCATCCCCAAGCCGCTGATAGGGGGGATCGGCATGGCGGCAGCCTTTTTCGTCTGCTCCCTTTTGTTCGTACCCCGCGCTTCGTTCAGCGGGCTCTATGCAGGGATAGTGATATTGCTCATCGTCGGTTTTTTCGACGACTACCGCGAGTTCACCCATCGGTGGAAGTTCCTGGCGCAGATCTTCGCCGCCATTCTCATGATGCATCTCAGCAAGACCTTTCTCTTCTCGTTGGGCGACCTCTTGTCGCTGGGCGTCATAAAGCTCGGCATAATGGCTATCCCGGTCACGATTTTCTGTACGGTCGGGGTGATCAATGCCATCAACATGTCCGACGGCCTCGACGGCCTCGCGGGCGGCATAGCGCTCGTGGCGTTCGTCTCTTTCGGAGCCGCTGCATTCATCGATAACCGCCCGGACCTCCTCTTCCTGAGCCTTGCGCTGGTCGGCGCTCTCATCGGCTTTCTGCGCTACAACTGGCATCCTGCAACGCTCTTCATGGGCGACGCGGGGAGCCTCGTCCTCGGGTTCGCGCTCGCCTTTTTCTCGATCGACCTGACACAGCATGAGGGGACCCGCATTTCGCCGATGTTCCCGGTGCTGATCCTGGCAGTGCCCATCGTCGATACCATTGCGGTGATGCTCAAGAGGGTTCTCGAGAACAAGAGCCCTTTCCACGCCGACAAGAACCATCTTCACCATCTCCTGATGAGAATGGGCTATTCCCACGCATCGACGGTAAAGATCATCCTCCTGATATCGTCGCTCCTCTCGCTCTTCGCGCTCTACGCGACCGTGATGCGGGCGCCGGACCATTACCTGTTCCTCATTTTTGCGCTCTATTTCTTCGTTCACCTCATCGGCTCATTCTCTGCGGATATCGCGGTGAAGAGAGGTGCGGCGCCGCTCGGGGAGACGGGGCAAAAGCACCTGCGGTACTATACGAGCATAGTCGTTGACTATAAAAAGAAAACTCTGTTAATCTTTCATACGCTCAAGGGAGGAATCGCCATGAAACGTCTGACATTGATGGTCCTCGCAGTGCTTGCAGTAGTCTTCCTGTTTCAGAGTCCTGTCTTGTCCGCAACCAACGGCGCAGCAAACAGTCTTGCAGCGTCGATGAAGAGTGAGCTCAGCGCCGGCAAGGGGCCGCGCGACGTTGTCAAGGATGCTCTCCTCGCCGGCAACGTTGCGCCCGCGGTCTTCGAGGCTGCCTGCGAAATCGGGATCTCGGTCGAGGATGCGATCTTCGGCGCCATCGCCGCAGGAGTGTCGCCCGACGTCATTGCCCGGAGCGCCACCGGCGTATGCGCCGACGCGGCGACCGTGGCGGAGATCATGGGAAGGGACGATGTAGTCCTCGCCTATGGCGGACCGGGCCGCGGCTTCGGGCCCCCGTCTTTTGTAACTCCTCCCGGGTCCAGGGGCGGTGGACGGCCCTTCAGCACTCCCCCTCCGGTAAGCCCGTCGATACCGTAGACTCATGAACATAACTGCAAGGGAGACATACTTCATGGTGAAAAAGCTCGGAATCCTGGTTGTGCTCGCTGCGCTTGTCCTTGCATCAGCTCCTTCGTTTGCAGAAGAGGTCACCCCGCCCATAGGCCGGGAGAGGACTACCGGCGGGATCGCCGGCGATATCTTCGAACGGCGGGGCGGCTATGTGCACCCGTTCCTTTCGGTGACCGAATACTATACGGACAACGTCTTCAATACGAAGGACAACAAGGAGGACGACTTCGTGACGGTCCTCTCTCCCGGCATCTGGTTTGCCGTTCCCCGGGTGAAGGAGAGGGTCATGGAAATCTCGACCGCGAGCGTGGCCCCCGGCGGCGCATCGGCGACGAGGTTCCTCGAGCGTGCGCCGGGCCGCTACCAGGCGTACGCGCTCTACCGCGCCGATATAGAAATCTTTGCCCGGAACTCCTCGGAAAATACGGACAACCATCTCGCCGAGGGCGTGTTCCAGTATAATTTCCGGGGAGGGCTCTCTGTCGATGTGATGAACCAGTTCGCCAAGACGCATGACGTGCGCGGCCGGGCTACGGGCGACGACATCACCCTTGACGAGTATAACGCCAACTACTTCAGCACGATCCTGACCTACAAGATCAGCGACCGGCTGACGCTCCGTGCCGATTACGCGAACTATCTCCTCGATTACACGACCGACAACGACAATTTCAGGGACCGCAAGGACAATTCGGCCTCGGGCTATATCTTCTACCGGATAGGGCCGCGGACGTCGGTCTTCGGGCAGTACGAGTTCATCGATGTCGATTACGACGAGAGCACGCTCCCGAGCAGCAAACAGCACCACGTCTTTGTCGGCGCCCGCCGCGAGGTGACCGACAAGTCGAGGATCATGCTCAAGGCCGGGTACGGCACCAAGGATTTCGAGAACTCGACAGTCGGGAATAAAGACAACGTCCTCCTCGAGGCGCAGGTGCAGCATTCGTTCACCACCAAGACCTCGGTGAGCGTCATCGCAGCGCGGAGATTCAGCGAGTCCGACCTCCGCACAACGCAGTATGTCCTGACCAACAGCGTCGGTGTCCACTACCGCCAGCGGGTCACGAGCAAGATCACCGGATCGCTGCTGCTCACCTTCGCCGATGAACAGTACAAGGGAGATCCGGTCACCGCGGGCGGCGAGACGAAACAGAGGAAAGACAAGTATTACGGAGTCGGACCGGGCGTCCAGTACCGATTCAAGGAGTGGCTCAGCGCCGAGGCGCGGTATACGTTCAGCAAGAGAGATTCGAACCTGTCGTTCTTTGATTACACGAACAACACGGTGGCGCTCACCGTCACCGGTTCGTTCTGATGTGCGGGACCGCTCTTTCGGAAGCGCTTTTCTGTCCTGTATGCCGTTCACGAGGAGAGTGCGCCCGCCCCATGAAGCGGGCGCACTCTCCGTGCCGCCCGCCGCTCAGACAATAAACGCAGACTCTCAGAGAGGGGTTGTTTCGTAATGAGAAGATTTGTTGTCCTCGTGGGTATTCTCCTCGCCCTCAGCGCTCCTGCGCGTGCAGAGCAGGATTATATCGTAGGCGAGGGAGATGTACTGAAGATAATGGTCTACGATCATGCCGACCTCACCACGGTTGCACGGGTGAGCGGGCAGGGATCGATTCTCTTTCCCCTGATCGGCGAGGTCAGGATACAGGGCCTCACCATCGCAAAGGTATCGGAGAAGCTCGCCTCACTGCTCGCCGACGGCTATGTCATTTCTCCGCAGGTGACCATCTTCATCGATGAGTTCAGGAGCCAGAAGGTGACGGTGATCGGGCAGGTCAACAAGCCGGGGCTCTACGAGCTGAAGGGCTATACCACCTTCCTCGAAGTGCTGTCGAAGGCGGGCGACCTCTCGAAGGACGCCGGCGACAAGGCGACGGTGAAGAGGAAGACCGACGGACCTGATAAAAGGGAACAGGTCATTGCCATAGACCTGAGGCGCCTTATCGATAAAGGCGACACGGCCCAGGATATCCCGATCATCGACGGGGACAGCATCTTCGTGAGCAAGGCGGGCATGTTCTATGTGAACGGCGAGGTCAAGAAGCCCGATGCCTATAAATTCGAAGAGGGGACGACGGTCATCAAGGCGATCACCTATGCGGGCGGCTTCAGCGACAAGGCGTCGACGACCAGGGTGAAGATCATCAGGAAGGTCGACGGAAGGGAGCGGGTGCTCGAGAAGGTGAAGATGGACGAGCCGGTCATGCCGGACGATGTCATCGTGGTGCCCGAAAGCTTTTTCTGACAAGGGAGAGTCCCCTGGGCAACAATAGACTCTAGTCCCGACAGGAGCATATGATGGAAGAGAAGGAAATACATTTACGGGATTACCTGAAGGTCGTCACCAAACGGCGCCATACCGTGGCCACCTTTTTCGTTATCGTCTTCATTCTCGTGGTCGTCGGGACCCTCTCGTCCCGCTCGCTCTACATGGCCTCGACGAAGATCCTCATCGACCGGAACGACAGCCGCTCCCTCACCACTGCGGCATATACCCCCTACGACCCCGAGTTCCACGAGACCCAGTACCAGCTCATCAAGAGCACTGCGGTGGCGCGGAAAGTGGTCGATCTGCTCGGGCTCGACAAGACCTACGATCCCGACAAGATCAAGGGCTACTCGCTTATCGGCGGCGCGCTGCGGTGGTTCGGCGGCCTCTTCTCGTTCGGCGGCGGTTCCTCCGCTGAAAAAGAGGACCCCGCGATGACCAAGGCCGACATGATGGCCAAGATGATCAGCGAGAACATCGAGGTGAAGCCGGTCAAGAACAGCAAGATCGTCGAGATCCGCTACTACGCGCCGAACCCCGAGCTCGCCCGGGCCATAGCGAATTCGGTGACGAGGGCGTACATCGAGCAGCTGCTCGAGCTGAACATGAGCTCCACCCGCTACGCGATCCAGTGGATGACCAAGAAGGCCGAAGAGGAGCGGGAGAAGCTCGACAAGTCCGAGAAGGGTCTCCAGGAGTACGTGAAGGACCGCAATATCGTGACGATGGAGAACAAGATCGCCATCGTCCCCCAGAAGCTGGCGGAGCTGAACAGCCAGCTCGTCCAGGCCGAGACCAAGAAGAAACAGCTCGAGATCCTGTATGCCAAGGTGAAGGACCTGGGCGGCAACCTCGATGAAGCGGAGACGGTCTCGGTCGTCGCCTCCGACCCCTCGCTCCAGGCGATCAGGCAGCAGATACTCAAGGCAGAGCAGACCATCATGGAGCTCTCCCAGAAGTACGGGAAGAAGCACCCCGCCATGACGCGCGCCCTCGAGGACCTCAATGTGCTGAAGGCGAAGCGCGAGCAGGAGATCAGGAGGATCATCGATTCGATCAGGAACGAATACGACATGGCGAAGTCGAATGTGGCGACGCTGAACCGCTTCCTCGGCGAGACGAAGTCCGAGGCGCTGAACGTGAACGAGAAGTTCATGGAGTACGGCTCGCTGAACCGCGAGGTGGAGGCGAACCGGCAGCTCTACGAGGCCCTGATGAAGCGGATCAAGGAGCAGAGCATCACCGAGCAGGGCTCGACCGTCAATGTCCTCGTGGTCGAGAGGGCCGAGCTGCCGAAGTCTCCTGCGAAGCCGCGCAAGGCGCTCAACGTCTTTCTGGGGCTCATCGTCGGGCTCTTCGGCGGCATAGGCATGGCCTTCTTCGTCGAATATCTCGACAACACGGTCAAGACCCCCGAGGAGGTCGAAGCGCGGCTCGGCGTGCCGGTCTACGGCATGGTGTCGCTCCTGAAGGAGGGCGCCCTGGAGGGCATCGTCATGAGGGAGCCCACCTCGCCGGTCACCGAGAACTACAAGGCGATGCGAACGGCGCTCCTGCTCTCTTCCGCCGACAGACCGCAGCGGAAGATACTCGTGACGAGCATGGGCCCCGAGGAGGGCAAGACCACGACATCGGTAAACCTCGCCATGGCCATCGCCCAATCCGAGTACAAGGTGCTGGTCATCGATGCAGACCTCAGGAAGCCGCGCATTCACAAGGTCTTCGGGCTGAATAACGGCAAGGGCCTCTCCACGTACCTCGCGGGCGCGTCGGACATGAAGGTGATGCAGAAGGGGCCGCTGCCGAACCTCGACGTGATACCGTCCGGCCCCATCCCCCCCAATCCCTCGGAGCTGCTCAGCTCGAACAGGATGAACGAGATGATCGCAGCGTTAGGAAAGGACTACGACTTCGTCATCTGCGACTCGCCGCCGCTCCTCTCGGTGGCCGACAGCCTGATGCTCAGCAAGGCGCTCGACGGCACGATCATCGTCACCCGCGCAGGCGCGACCACCTACGATATGATAAAGCGGGGCCTGAAGTCGCTCGCCGACCTCAAGGCGCATGTCCTCGGCATCGTCATCAACGGCATGGACGTGAAAAAAGGAGACAAATACCACTACTACAATTACTACTACTCTTCCGCGCCCGAAGAGGCGAAGCGATAGGCGTTCGGGACGCATGATCGATCTCCACTGCCATATACTGCCGGGAATCGACGACGGCCCCGCGGAGATCGGCCAATCGATAGCGATGGCGCGGATCGCCGCTGCAGACGGCATCACCGCCATCGTGGCGACGCCGCATGTGACGGAAGAGGTCTATCCCGCGGAGATCATCACGCAGAAGGTGCAGGAGCTCAACCGGGAGCTGTCGCGGCTGGGGATCCCGGTCGCTGTTCTCCAGGGCGCCGATGTCAATGCCCTGCTCGACCCCGACCTGCTCCGCGGCTACACGATCAACGGGAGCGACTACCTGCTCCTCGAGTTCCCCTATACCCACCTTCCGATCAACACGAGGGATATCCTCTTCGCCATGAGCATCAAGGGGTATATCCCGGTCATCACCCATCCCGAGCGGAACCCCTCGGTCATCAACAACCCCGAGACCCTGCTGCAGCTCGTCGAGAGCACTGTACTCGTCCAGATCACCGCCGGCAGCCTGGCAGGGGAGTTCGGGCAGGATATCCGGGACTGCGCGGTCCATCTCCTGAAGCGGGGGGCGGTGAGCTTCATCGCTACCGATGCGCACTCGACCGAGTGGCGGCCGCCGGTCCTGTCGAAAGGGCTGCGTGTCGCCGAGGAGATCGTAGGGAAGGAGAGGGCGATGAGGCTCGTCACTGCACATCCCGAAGCGGTGCTGGCCGGAAAGCTGCTGCATGCCGCGTAAGAGTTACGCGGCGTTCGTCGCAGCGCTCGTCTTTTCGCCCCTCGCCTTCGGCAGCGTCGAGCCGTGGTCGTTCGCCGTAATGAACGGCCTCTGTTTTCTCGGCCTGCTGCTCTCTCTTCTCGAGAGCAGGGAAACGGTGTTCTATAGAGTCCCGGGGATGCTCCCGCTGCTGCTCCTCCTCGGATTCTTCCTGCTGCAGCTCGCACCCCTGCCTGCCGGGTTGGTGAGGCTCGTATCCCCGGAGACCTGGGCCGTCTATGCCGGGACCATCGGCATAATCGAGCCCCTGTCATGGGTCTCGCTTTCGCTCGACAAGCGTGCTACACTCATGGAGCTCCTGAGGCTGAGCGGGTATGCGGCCTTCTACGTCCTCACGGTACAGCTGCTCACGAGAAAGGAGCTCCTGAGAAGGACCGTTACCGTGGTGCTCGTCCTCTCGTCGGCGCTGGCGCTCACCGGCATCCTCCAATACCTCTTCAACGCGAAGAAGATATTCTGGTTCAGGGAGCTGTCCTTCAGCAATCCCGCCTTTTTCGGCCCCTTCGTGAACAGGAACCACTACGCCGGCTTCATGGCAATGGTCTTTCCCCTCGCCCTGGCCTTCTTCCTTACGCTCAAGCCCAGGGTCTTTTATGAGTCGCTCCGCGACCGGATCGCCGGGCTGCTCAGCCGGAAGGAGACGAACCTCTACCTCCTGATCGGCCTCTTCATGGTCCTTATCGCCGCCTCGATCTTCCTCAGCATCTCCCGGGGAGGGATCGTCAGCCTCTCTCTCTCGATGGTGGTCTTCGGGCTGCTCTTTCTCGGACGGAGGAGGAACAAGAGCAGGGGGGCCGCTATCATAGCGGTCTTCGCGACCATCGTCCTGGCGGTCGGGTGGTTCGGCTGGGAGCCGATTATCCAGAGGTTCGAGAAGATAACCGATGCCGAGGGGGATATCGTCGACCTGAGGCCGACCGTCTGGAAGGACAGTCTCGAGATCGCAAAGGATTTTCCGGTCACCGGCGCCGGCCTCGGGAGCTTCCGCTCGGTCTACCCCCGGTACCAGACCGCCCGCGAGCTGCGCGTTATCGATCACGCGCATAACGACTACATGGAGCTGCTCGCCGAAGGCGGGCTCATCGCCATGGCGCTCATGGCCTGGTTCATAGCAGCGGTCGTGGCGAGGAGCTTCAGGATGTATACAGGGAGAAAAGACTCTTCTGCGATCAATCTCTATATCGGCAGTATCACCGGCATCCTCGCCCTGCTGCTGCATGGTTTCACCGATTTCAATTTCAGGATCGGCTCGAACGGCCTCTACTTCTTCTTCCTCTGCGGCCTGGCGGTCTCGGCAGCCCACACGCGCCTGCGCGACGGCCTCGGCAGCACCTATCTCGAGCCGCGGCAGCAGAGGCCCGGCGCTGCGCTGCCACGGCTCGCCAGAGGCGCCGCCGGCGCGGGGCTGCTGGTCAGCGTCATAATCAACACAGGCGTGCTCGCTGCCGGGTTCTCCTATTCGCTCTTCAAAAAGGAGCGGTTCGACGTTACGACCCCCCGGCAGGAGCTCCTCGCCGTGAAGGGGCTTGCGGAAAAGGCGGCGCTCTTCGATCCATTGAACGCACACTACCACGCCCTGCGCGCTCACTTCGAGAGCCTGCTCCTCGAGCACGAACAGGCGCTCGAGTCGAACAGGCAGGCCCTCGCGCTGCAGCCCTCCGATGGCGAGCAGCTGCAGCGCCTGGGGACCGCCTATGCCGCAATGGCGCAGCCCGGCACCGCAGAAAGGCTGCTTTCGAAGGGGACCGTCTACGGCCGTATGGACCCGCAGCGGTACATAACCTTCGCCTCCTGGCTTCTTTCGCAGGGAAGAAAGGAGGAGGGATTGAAGCAGCTCGCACAGGCGCTCTCGATCTCGCCCCATCGTACCCGTGATTTCATCACCTTCATGGTCCTGAACGGCCTCACCGACGACGACATACTGGGCATTCTGCCCGAGCGTGTCGAATCCCATCTCGCTGCCGCAGCCTATCTGGCCGGCATCGGCAGTGATGAAAAGGCTGACGCCCGTTACCGGCAGGCGCTCCAGCTCGTCTCTCGTGAAAAGACCGTCAAACAGGCATTTTTCTACGAAGTCTTCAGATACTACACGAAGAAAGAGCGTTACGAAGAGGCCCTCTCCGTCATGCAGCAGGCGATTACCTGCTTCCCCGATGACTCACGGCTCCGCTCCACTGCCGGGGTCGCTTATGAAAGACTCGGGATGTATCACGGCGCGATGGAGGCGTATAGGAAGGCGCTCCTGCTCGACCAGGGGAACAGGGAGGCGCGGCAGAGGCTCGAATTCCTCACCCCCATACGGGGCGGGGGATGAAGAAGTCAGTCTTCGAGGTTCGCCTCGACATACTGGGAGAGCACTTCGTGGATCTTCACCGAGGGAGAGATGCCGAAGTAGTGGTCGATGACGACGTGCGCCACCTCGTGGGCCAGCACATGGAGCGTGGCATCCCGCACCGAGACATAGATAGTCTTCTCCCGGGGGGCATAAAAGGCGATGAACTCGGCGTTTTTGTAGTACTTGGTGCGGTAGACCTTTGCCACGTCCTCTTCCGAGGCAAGGAGCACGATCCTGAACTTCATGCCCCGGGGAAACATCTCGAGCACGTTCTGGACCCGGTCGATGACCACCTCCACCTTGTTGCGCACTTCGTCGCTCAGGGTCATGCTGCTTCTGCCTCTCATCATATAGGAGAGGCTTCTCAGCCGCAGCTCGTCATTGAATCTCTTGAGCAGCTCCTCCCGTTCATATACGACCGTGGCGTAACGGGTCTCGATCTCAGAGGCGAATGAGGGCGATACCGCCACAACCATGATCCAGCCTATGAGGAATCTCCTGCAGAGAGCTGACTGCATGGGCACTAGGAACGGCGCTCCCGGTCGTTGCGGATGATGGTATCGAGTTTTGTGCTGAGCTCCCGTATCTGGTTGAGGACCTCCAGCGTCTCGGTGAGCGCCTCCCTGCTCCTGCCGGGAAGGTCTGCAGAGAATTGGGCCAGGTAGCTCTCGATGCTGCCGGCGATGCAGGCCATTTCATTGTTGATCATCGTGCTGCTCATAAGCTCCTCGAGCCGCTCATTGAACTCTCTTATCTTATCGACCGCGTGGAGGGTCTCCTGGAGCGTATCCGTATCCGCTTTCACGCGGAGCGGGGGGTCAGGCGAAGCAGGGGTCTCTTTCGTGCGATAGCTGTAGAGTACCGTCCTGAGGCGTGCATTGAGCTCCTTTACCCTGGTGAGCGCATCGCCGGCTCTCCCGCTCCCGGAAGGGAGCTTCGCCAGGGTCTCCTCGATATGTCTGTCGGCACTTTCGACAAGGCGTCTCATCTCGTTGATCTTCGAGGAAAGGGTCAGGGTAAAGAGGTTCATCAGCGCGGCGAGCTCCTTCCCCGAGTCGTGCTTTCTCAGGCGGATGTCGAAGCTCACGTCGCCCCGGATCATCTCGTCGACGGACCGCTCGAAGCGGTAGATCGGTCCTGCAAACCGGTGGGTCAGGAAGATCGAGAGGACCGAGACGATGATCCCGCTGGCGAGAATGAATATCCAGTGCGCCTTCAGTATCTCGGTAATGAGCATCGCGGGGGTCTTCCCGAGCCGGATATCGTAATTTTCGTACACGATAGTAAGCGAATCCGACGCCAGCAGGCTGAAGATCACGGTAAAGGCGATGCTCCCGAGCGTGACCATCAGGAAAAAGTAGAAGGTATACTTTCCCTGGAGCTCCTTGTTGATGAAGTAATGCCGCCGTTTGAGATTCCCCTTTTGCCGCATGCTCACCCCCTCGCTGTCTCTTTGCCTGAAACCGGTATGGTTATCGATGCCTTGTCGCGCAGGCCCTCGATCCAGTCGTTGATCATCCTCTCCCTCTTCCATTCCGTAAGTATCCGGCGTATCCCGGCATCCGCAATATCGGTGGTGGGCTGTTTCATCACCTCAATGCGGTCGAGCCTGACCGCATAGTAACGGTCTCCTATCCGCAGGGGACCGCTCTGTTCTCCCTCTTTGAGGAGGAAGAGGGGATACTTCACCGCATCGGCGAGGTCGTCGAAATACGCTATCCGGCGCTCCTCTCCCTGATAGTTTCCTTTCAGCGCCTTCTCCCTGCTCTCGGCATTGAGAACGGTAAAGTGCAGCCTGCTGCTCAGAAAGGTCCGGTAGCTGTTCACTTCATCGTCGCTCACCGTGATGCTCATCGTGGCGAACTTCCTGTCGAGCAGCACCTTGGTCAATGACTGCTCGTAAAAGTTCTTGATCGATTTTCTGAACGGCTCCTCCTTGTCGATCCCTGCTTTCCGCGCCTCCTGGATCAGGAGCTCCCTGGTGATCAGCTCATCGATGAATTCGCTCTTCTCCCGGGGGTAGGGCAGCTTGGAGGCATAAAGGGCATCGAGCTCCTCTTCGGAGATACGTCGATCGTTGATAATGAGCACCGCCTTCTTCTGAGAGGAAGTGTTGGCAGCCAGATAAGAGAAGACGCCGCCTGATACCAGGACAATGGCAGCGGCGATGTAATAAATATATTTCATGCAACCTCCTTGGAGACGCGATACCTCGGCCGGGAACAGACCCCCTGATTTCTACGTTATTTTAGTGGCTGCCCGCACGCAAGTCAATCATGTTCAGAATATCTCTGTTTCAGAACTGCATTGACTTCCCGTCTGTGCCATTCTCCCTCCACGCTCTTGCCGCCTTTGCTCTTCAGATTTTGCCTGAAATGGCCAAAAGTGTAAACTTTTCCGACAAGACTGTCGGATTTCTTAACAATCGATCCGCTGCCTGATTATCGTAGCTCCATTAAATCAATGAGTTAATAGCGGCATGCATATTGCTTTTTATAGGGTATAACGATTAATGAGGTGATGTCATGATAAAGAAAAGAGTCTGTCTGATGTTCGTTTTAGTCATGCTGTCGGCTGCCGGCGCAGCCTTCGCAACTCCGCTCTCCTACCTCGAAGTTTCTCAGATGACCTACAGCGAATACGTCACGAGCGGATCGATAGGGCTCCCCCCCTCTCCCGGCGACCCGACGCTCATCTACTCGTCGAACACGAAGACGTCGGTCGGCACGCACGACGGCCATAACGAGGCCCAGTACTCGATGGTCAGGAGATACCAGTCCGAAACAGGGAGTGTCAGCTACAACGACTACCCGAGCATGAGCGGCGGCCTCCCCGTCGGCATCTCTATCGGCGCCGGCCACTCCGCCGCCTTCGGGAGCGGGTATGCCAGCGCAGCTGACCGCGTGCTGCGCGGAAGCACGAACGTCATCTCGAACGGGGCCGGTTTTTCTGAGTCGTGGTCGCAAAGCGAAATAAGGAACAGGTTCACCGTCCTGCCGGGCAACTCGGGCTTGAATGAGGGTGACACCGCCCGGATACGGCTCGATGTCCGCCTCGACGGCTCGATGCGCGCCACCGGCAGGAGCTGGCCCGGCAGCGGCAACGCCTTCCCGCACATGATGGCAGGCCTCAGTATCAAGGACCCCCTGGTGCGGATCGATACCGGGGAGGGGTGGTACACCCCCCGCAGCGTCTCGTTCGGCGCCGACGCCGATATAGAGGCAGGGCGGGTCTACAAACCCTACTGGGGATATTCCTTTTCGAGCTACGCGGAGTACTCGTGGGGCGCCTCCACCAATACGGGCATCGATCTTTCCGGCAGCGACACCAGCTATGTACAGAGCTACGATGAGGATACGAGCGTGAGCCATCACCTGGGCTTCGACACCGGGCTGCTCCGGCTCGAGTTCGACGCCATCGTCGGGCATACGCTCGACTTCTATGCGTACCTCGACGTCTTCAGCTTTGCCGACGGGCTCGGCACCGCGCTCTCCGACTTCTCTACCACTTTCGGCCCTGCACTCATCGATCCGAACGACACCGGCACCCTTATCGTTTGGGAGCTCGACGGGCAGCCGACCAACCCGGCCGTTCCCGAACCCTCGTCGTTCCTGCTGCTGGGAGCGGGCATCGCCGGCCTGGCGCTTCTGAGAAAGCGGCGTAAGAGCTGAATCGCAGATCGTCCACGGCAGTATGAGGGAGACTGCCGATGCGGTCTCCCTCGCTGCCGAATCTTCTTTTCCGGCCTCCGTGGTTATACTCTCCCCGTTTCCTGTTCTTTATCGCGGTCACCATGGGCGTTTGTGCGTGCGGGATATGCTATAATGGTGCGTTTATGGTATCAGCATGCGCTTCAGCGCAGCGGTGAAATACCCTTGTGACGCGTGAGGGAGGCATGATGAAACGTTTTATTTTTGGAGTGCTCGCAGCCTCTGTCTTTTTCTCTTTCAACGATGCCATGGCCTATGAGCTGACGCCGCGGCTGTCCCTTTCCCTGGCGGAAGAGTACAACGATAATATCCGGCTGACCAGGGAGAACAGGGAGAGCGATTTCATCACCCGGATCTCGCCGGGGCTCGATCTCTCACTTCGCCTTCCGAAAGGGGAGGCAGGGCTCGGCTACGCCGCGACCTTCAACCGGTACAGCAAAAACGAGGGTGAGGACAGCACCTCCCACCGCTTCAGCGGAAGAGGATCCTTCGTGCTCTCCGAGCGGCTCACTCTTTCAGTCAGTGATGTTTTTGTGAAATCCAGGGAGACGATAGATACGATAGGGGTCGTCGGCTACCATTGGAGTCCATGGTTTACCGTGATCGGTCCTCAAGGTGTTCCTGTCGGGAGCGTGCGCTTTGAAGAGCCCACTCTGGGGCTTATAAGAGAGAAGCGCGAGCTGACCGTCAATATGATCAACAGTACGCTGTCCTACCAGATCAATCCCCAGATGGCAGCGACACTGGGGCTCGGCTACACCTCGAGCGATTATGAGCAGGACGACGCCAGCGATCTGAGGTCGCCTTCAGCGGCTCTCTCTCTCTCCTACCGCATAGGAGAGCGGACTACCGCCTCCGCGAATGCGAAGTATACGGTATTTGATTACAAGGGAAGGAGCGATGCCGATTCCCAGGACTATACCCTCGGCCTGTCCTACAAGGTGAGCCCGACCCTGGATGCCAATGCGAGCGGCGGTATCTCTCTTACGGAGATCGACGATACCGGCAGGAGGAGCACGGGCTTTACCGGCGGCGTCAGCCTGACGAAGCGGTACGAGAGGGGTGCTGCTACCGTCGGGTTCAGACAGGCGGTAATTTCGGGGGTCAGTGACGGGGAGCCGCTCAGAAGCCAGGCGTACACGTTCCGGGTCACGAGAGAGCTGGCTGAGCGGTGGAAGGGGGGAGTATTCCTTTCCTTCACCAAGTACAAATCCCTCGAGACAGCCTCCCGCAAGACCGACGAGCTGCGCGCCGGGGGAGACCTGTCATACCGTATCCTGCCGTGGGCGGATGCGGCGCTCTCATACTCCTATGCCCGGCTCGATGACAAGATAAATGACAGCGGTGATTATTACAATCATATCGTCCTCTTCACCGTGAGGGTTTCCTACGAGAGGAAGATGCAGTTCTAAAGGCTGCAGCCCCTTGCAGAGGGAAGAAAACGGTGCTATGTAGTATGAGACGGCTGCGCCACGGCAGCCGGAGAGTATGGCCTTCGATGCCTCGAAAAGGCAGGGGAGAAATGGAAGACGGTGCGAATAACATCGATCATGAGCGCTGCTGGTATGCGCTCCGTGTACGCTCCCGGCATGAATTCGTCACCTGCGAGGAGCTTTGCAAGAAGGGAATACCCGCCTATCTCCCTTCTCTGAAGAGGTGGCGGCAGTGGAAGGACCGCAAGCGGCTCGTCGAGTTCCCCCTCTTCCCCGGCTATCTGTTCGTCCGGTGTGCGGCCCATTCCGGGGACTATACCGGCGCCCTCAAGACCAGGGGGGCGGTCTCTTTTGTCTGCAGTCAACGACAGCCGGCCTCGATCTCTCCGGAGGAGATGAACTCCCTGAAGCTCATGGTCGAGAGCGAGCAGGAGCTGAATGTCTTTCCGCATCTTACCGAGGGAACCCGGGTGAGGATCGTGAAGGGTCCGCTGAAGGGAGCCGAGGGGGTGCTCGAGAAGAAGGGGCCTCATTTCACCTTTCTCGTCAACATCGTTCTCCTCAGCAAGAGCGTCGGTGTCACGATCTGCGCAGACGAGGTCGAGGCGATCTAAGCTCCGGGCTTCAGACTCCCCATTTGTACTCGAGGTACTTTCTGACCTGACGATACCCCTCTTCAAAAAGGTACTGCTTTTCGTCCGTCGTGATATCGAACTTGGTGAGCTGGATATCGTTGCAGACGATGATGATCGTGCTGTTCCAGCGCTCGGCGCTGACGCGCTCGTTGTCAACGGCGTTCATCATCATGGTGAAGATTTTCTGGAAGTACCGGGCAAAGGTGAGCGGTTCGGCAGCAGGGGCGCCGGCGTTTCGCGACAGGGCGCGCAGGACGAGGAATCTCCCGTCGTCGGCGAACATATCCTCTATCCTGTTGATCATGAAGTTCCCGTCGATGAAGACATGACGCCGCCCGTTATGCTCGAAGGGACGGTAGGCGAAAAACCAGGGAATACCGATAGAGAAGCGAATTGCCCGGGAGATCTTCAAGTCGGGGAAATTATAGCGCGAGAAGATGAAGGGAGTATTGTTCAGAATATCCGTAGCGGCAATGAAGAGGGGAACGCGGGTGATATCGCCGAAGCGGGCCCCCTCGAGCGCCTCGTCGAACCACTGCTCGAGGCGGTCACCGCGGTAGAGCCCCTTTCCCCTGATGATGCCCGCCAGGCTCCTGTCGAGGAGTCTCGTGATATCGACCTCGAGGGCGATCTTCTTCATCTCCAGGGGGGTCTTGCCTGCTGCATACAGCGAGCTGATAATACTTCCCGCAGAGGCGCCGATGATCTTGCCTATCCTGATCCCCTTTTCCTCCAGTGCGACGAGGCCGCCGATGTACGCGGGGAACCTCACGCCGCTCCCGAGGAGCATGAGTGTCACCGGCTCGCCTGACGCTCCTTTTGCCTTTAAAGGGAGAGCGGCCATTTCTTGAGCTCCCGCTTCAGGACCTTGCCCGTCGCCGAGCGCGGCAGCTCCTCTACCGCGATGATTCTCCTCGGCACCTTGTAGGGAGCGATGCGTTTCATGAGATGGCTCCTGAGCTCCTTCTCGTTCAGCGCCTTGTCCTTCTGCACGGTAACGAACATCACCGGCAGCTCCCTCTCTCCCTCTCCGGTGATGCCCACCATGGCGCAGTCGCTGACCGCTGCATGGGTGAGCGCCGCCTCCTCCACTTCACTCGGGTATACGTTGAGCCCGTCTACGATGATCATATCCTTCTTGCGGTCCACAATCTTGATATACCCTTCCTTGTCGATGACTGCAATATCCCCCGTGCAGAGCCATTCGCCGCGGATCGCCATGGCCGTATCGTCAGCCCGTTTGAAATATCCTTTCATTACATTGGGGCCTTTTACGAGGAGCTCCCCGGGAGTGTCGATGGACACCTCAACGCCCTCGTCATCGACGACCTTTACCGCGACCCCCGGAAGGGGAAGGCCGACCGTACCCGGTTTCCTGGGTGCAATCCGGTTGACGCAGACGACCGGCGACGCCTCGGTGAGCCCGTACCCTTCGAGGAGCGGCAGCCGGAAGGCGCGCTCGAACGCCTCGAGCGTGCAGAGGGGAAGCGGCGCAGCGCCGGAGATGCAGAACCGGAGACTGAGAAGATACCTGAAGAAAAAGGGGAGTCTCTTCCTCGAGAGCAAGGTATAGACGATGGGGACCGCCACGAATACGGTGACTCTGTCCAGGACGAGCCGCTTGATCACGTTCGAAAAGGGCTTTACCGAGGGGAGCAGCGTTATCGATGCCCCCAGCAGGATCGGGATTACGACGCAGACGGTAAAGGTGAAGGAGTGGGAGAGCGGCAGAAAGACGATGAGGCGGTCCCTCTCGGAAACAGCCAGCGCCGAAGTCCCGGCAACGGCGTTGCTGACGATGTTCCGGTGGGTGAGCATGGCTCCCTTGGGGTGCCCTGTAGTTCCCGAGGTGTAGAGAAGGGTGGCGATCTCGTCCGAATCGTTCTCTATTCCGGCCAGGACAGTGCGCTGCGCGGGCTCCCGAATTTCGTCGAAAGGGGTGAATTCGATGCTGCAGGTCTTCCCGATCTCTTCCACAACGTCGCTCTTTTCCCTTCCGTAGAAGCAGAGCACTGCGTCGGCATCCGAGAGGATGTACGCTATCTCAGCCGGGGCGAGGAGAATGTTCAGCGGCACCGCGACTCCTCCCGCTCTCAGAATGCCGATATAGGAGGCTATGAAATCGGGACAGTTGCGGGCGAGGATGGCGACCTTTGCCTGCCTCGGGAAATTCCTTCTGGAGAGGAATGCTGCGAAATCCGAGGCCCTTCGGTCGATGTCGCGGAAAGAATAACGGGAACCCTCGAACCTGATAAAGGTCCGATCCGGTGTGAGCTCCGCCCGACGCCTCATTACCCTGTCCAGAGGGAGAATGTCGCTGAGCATGAGGTATGATAAGGAATTTGCAGTGTAAAATCAAGATGGTTTCCCATCATTGTCAAGCCAAAATAGAAATGTCCTATTTTTACCAAAATAGAAATGTCCGGTTTTATGCAGCTGCTTTCTGAGGCCGTTTCCTCAACTTCTGGCGCTCAAACATTCTCTTGTTACTATCCCTCCAGG
>JBFMHE010000031.1 GCA_040752355.1 Nitrospirota bacterium
AGACAATGTGTCGTTAACGGTCGAGCTGATCGCCCCTATCGCAATGGAGAAGGAACTGAGGTTCGCTATCCGTGAGGGCGGCAGAACCGTCGGTGCCGGCGTCGTCACCGATATCATCCAGTAGGGCAGCAGGCTTTTGTAAAGCGTCGCAGGCGCGTGGTCGTTTATAGAGAGCGTAACGGAGTGAGGCAACTATGAGAGAGATAATACTGTTTCAGTGCACCGAGTGCAAGCACAAGAACTATTCGAGCATGAAGAACAAGAAGAATACGCCGGACAAGCTTCAGCTCAAGAAGTACTGCAGGAGCTGCAGGAAGCATACGCCGCACAAGGAGACCAAGGCGTAACCGGATAAATTCCAAATTCCAAGCACCGAATTCCAAATTAATTTTTGGAATTTGTGATTTGGAGTTTGGAGCTTGGTTTTAGGGATAGGCCAGTAGCTCTAACGGCTAGAGCATCGGACTCCAAATCCGAGGGCTGGGGGTTCGAATCCCTCCTGGCCTGCCATTTAACTGCAAGTGAGAAGTGAGAAGTGAGAGGGAAAAGGAGAAATCTTTATTCCTCCTTAGCTCCCGCTTCCTGCTTCTCACTTACCAAAAGGAGCGGGAATGATCCAAAGGATTAAGGCATTCTTCAGGGACGTCAAAGTGGAAGCGAAGAAGGTCAATTATCCCTCGCGGGATGAGCTGACAGGCTCCACCTGGGTGGTCATCACCGCCGTGATCGTCGCTTCATTGTTTCTGGGCGCCATTGATTTGAGTCTGGCACGAATAATCCAACTACTGGTAAGGTAAAGAGACATGAGCAAAAGCTGGTATGTGGTGCATACCTATTCCGGGTATGAGGAAAAGGTAAAGGTCTCGATAGAGGAAAAGGTCAAATTGAAAGGCCTCGAGGAGAAGATTTCCCGCATCCTCATTCCCACGGAGAAGGTGGTGGAGCTCAAGGGAAAGAGGAAGAAGGAGTCGGACAAGAAGTTTTACCCGGGCTACATCCTCGTCGAAATGGAGCTCGATGACGAGACATGGCACCTCATCAAGAACACCATGCGGGTGACCGGGTTCGTCGGCGGCACCCGGCCCGTTCCCCTTCCTGAAGAGGAGGTCGAGGTGATCCTGCAGCAGCTGGAGCGGGGGCCCGCTCCGGTGGTGAAGAGCCAGTACGAAAAGGGAGAGAATGTCCGGATCACCGACGGTCCGTTCAGCAATTTCGTCGGGTATGTCGATGAGGTCGATATGGACCATGGAAGGCTGCGGGTCATGGTCAGCATATTCGGAAGGCAGACGCCGGTTGAGCTCGCCTTCTCGCAGGTGGAAAAAGCATAGTTAGCTCATAGCTCATGGCTCATGGCGTACGGTGCCGTGCTCGCAGCTATGAGCTATCGGCTATGAGCTAAATCAGGAGGAGAGAGATGGCGAAGAAAGAGGTAGTTGCACAGGTGAAGCTCGTGATTCCCGCGGGCAAGGCGAATCCGGCGCCCCCGGTGGGTCCGGCGCTGGGACCGCACGGGATCAATATCATGGAGTTCTGCAAGCAGTTCAACGCCCAGACGCAAGCCATGGGGGACACCCTGGTTCCCGCGGTGCTGAGCATTTATAACGACCGGTCTTTTACGTTCATTTTGAAGACCCCGCCCGCGTCCGAGCTGATCAAGAAGGCGGCCGGTGTCGTGAAGGGCTCGAGCGTTCCCAACAAGGACAAGGTCGGGGCGCTCTCGGATGCCCAGGTCGAAGAGATCGCGAAGACGAAGCTTCCCGATCTGAACACCACCTCGCTCGAGGCGGCGAAGGCGATCATCAGGGGCACGGCGCGAAGCATGGGCGTGGAAATAAGGGAGTAGGAGGAACGGGACATGGGCAAGAAAATGAATGCCGTCGAAACCAAAGTTGATCTGAACCAGGAATATGCCATAGAAGAGGCGATTCAGCTCCTCAAGGAAAATACCTTCACGAAGTTCGACGAGACGGTCGACCTGGCGATCAACCTCGGCGTGGATGCGAAGAAGTCCGACCAGATGGTCCGGGGCACCGTCGTGCTCCCCTATGGGACCGGTAAGCCGGTGCGGGTGCTGGTCTTCGCAAAAGGAGAGAAGGAGAAGGAGGCGAGGGATGCCGGCGCCGATTACGTGGGCGCGGAGGATATGGTCGAGAAGATCCAGCAGGGCTGGCTCGAGTTCGACAAGGCCGTCGCTACCCCCGATCTCATGGGGCTCGTCGGAAAGCTCGGAAAGGTCCTCGGTCCCCGGGGCCTCATGCCCAACCCCAAGCTCGGCACCGTCACCTTCGATGTAGGGAAGGCGGTCAAGGAGATCAAGGCCGGCAAGGTCGAGTACAAGGTCGAAAAGGCGGGCATCGTCCATGTGCCGGTGGGCAAGGTATCCTTCGACAAGGAGAAGCTCGTGGAGAACACCATGGCGATCCTGAAATCGGTGGTCAAGGCGAAGCCCGCGGCTTCCAAAGGGAAGTACATCAGGAAGATCACGCTGTCGTCGACCATGGGACCGGGCATCAAGGTCGATGTGGGCCGCCTGAAAGTAGCATAGGAAAAAAGAAAGTAGCATAGGAAAAAAGTAGGAAGTACGAAGTAAGAAGTGAGAAGTGAGAAGTTGAAGAATAAATATAATCCGAACACTTCCCACTTTCTACTTTTTGACTTCTTACTTGATGCAGGCGTAGCCTGTATAAATACATGTCAGAGACAGCAGGTGGCGCCTCCCGATGCATCCCGGCGGAAAGGGATGCCCCGGGAGGGGCTTTAATTGGCCTTTGCGAGCTGCACGAGAGCGGCCTGCCTGCCGAGACGGTGGAAGTAGATGACCTTATCAGACTGTTCTGTTGAGTGGCTTCGCATGCCGCACCCTCAGCGCATGGAATACTCACCTCTGCCCGTCTCTGGGAAAGGAGGAAGGATCTGATTACCAAGGAGAAAAAATCACAACAGATCGCCGAGCTGACCGAGAAGTTTTCCCGGTCGAAGGCGGTGGTGTTCACCGAGTACAAGGGGTTGACCGTTGCCGAGATCTCCGACCTGAGAAAGCTCTTGAAAGAGGCCGGGGCGGAGTACAAGGTCGCCAAGAATACGCTCGTCACCATCGCTGCCAAAGGGACCCCGATAGAGTCCGCCAAGGACTCCTTTATCGGACCGACCGGCATCGCCTTCGGCTATGACGACCCCATCGCCGCTGCGAAGAAGGTCCTCGAGTTTGCCGGGAAGAACGAGAAGCTCAAGGTCAAGGGCGGTATCGTCGAGGGGAAGCTCTTCTCGACCGAGGATCTCAAAGCGGTCTCGAAGCTGCCGCCGAGAGAGGTCCTCTTGAGCATGATGGCAGGGACGTTCCAGGCGCCGCTGTCGAAGCTGGCCGGTGCGTTGAACGCCACGCTGACGCAGTTTGCCTATGCATTGAGCTCACTCAAAGACAAGAAAAGCGCATAAAGAACCTATAAGGAGGAACTATACAATGGCGGTTACCAAGGAAGAGGTGTTCACGTTTATCGACAACATGACCATTCTGGACATGTCGCAGTTCATCAAGGAGTTCGAGGAGCGGTACGGCGTTACCGCTGCCGCTCCGGTCGCCGTTGCCGCAGCGCCCGCAGGGGCTGCTCCGGCTGCTGCTGCAGAGGAGAAGACCAGCTTTGATGTCGTCCTTACTGCCGCGGGCGACAAGAAGATCCAGGTCATCAAGGTGGTCCGCGAGCTCACCGGCCTGGGCCTGAAAGAGGCCAAGGACGTGGTCGACGGTGCTCCGAAGCCGGTCAAGACCGGCGTCTCGAAGGAAGAGGCCGATTCCATCAAGGCAAAGCTCGAAGCAGAGGGAGCCGCGGTAGAAATAAAATAACGTTCCGGACGCAAGGAGTAGGAAGCGGGCGGCGGAAAACCCCCGTTTCCTGCTTCTTACTTTCTAACTTTTAAACGGAAGAAGGAGAGCTATGGCTAAGCTTTTAAGAGAAAGAGTAAACTTCGGTAAGGTTCCGTTAGTCCTGGACGTGCCGTATCTCGTGGAGTTTCAGAGGAAATCCTTCGAGAAATTCCTGCAGAAAGACGGTGACTCCGGCACGAGGGTTGATGAAGGGCTCCAGGCCGCGTTCAACAGCGTCTTCCCGATTACCGATTACAACGATACCGCCTCCATAGAATTCATTTCCTATGTCCTGGGCGAGCCGAAGCTGACCCCCCGCGAGAGCATCGTGAAGGGGCTGACCTTTGCAGCGCCGCTCAAGATCAAGGTGCGTCTCAATATCTGGGAGCGGGATGATCGGGGCAACCGGATCCTGAAGGAATCGCGCGAGCAGGAAGTCTATATCGGCGATATGCCGATCATGACCGAGACCGGAAGCTTCATCATAAATGGAACCGAGAGGGTAATCGTCAGCCAGCTGCACCGCTCTCCGGGGGTCTACTTCGCTCCCGACAAGGGCAAGACCCATGCAAGCGGCAGGCTTTTATATACAGCGCGGGCAATTCCGGCCAGGGGCTCCTGGCTCGATTTCGAGTTCGATTCGAAGGACATCCTCTATGTGCGGATCGACCGCCGGAGGAAGCTGCCGGCGACGATCGTTCTGAAGGCGCTGGGCTACTCGAATGAAGACCTGTTGAAGACATTCTATCCGGTAGAGGAAGTTAAGATAAAGGGGAAGGACAACTATACGCGGGTGGTGAGCGATGTGCTCGCCGGCGTCAGGACGAAACAGAATATCCTCGCGCCCAAGGGCGGTGAAGTCATCGTCAAGGAGGCGAGCAAGATAACGAAGGCGGCGCTCAAGAAGATGGAGGCCGCCGGGATAAAGGAGATCCCGATCCCCGCAGCCGAGATCATCGGCAGGGTTACGCTCCACGACATCGTCGACCCGGCGACGGGCGAGATCATCCTCGACGGCAACAAGGAGATCACCGAGGATATCTTCTACAAGATGCTCTCGATGAAGATCGATATCCTGCACCTGCTCTTCATCGATAACGTCAACTACCTGCCCTCGTTCCGCGAGACGCTCCTGACCGACAAGGTGACCTCGCAGGAAGAGGCGCTGAAAGAGATTTACCGCAAATTGAGACCCGGCGAGCCGGCGACCGAGGATGCGGCGCGGGAGCTTTTCAACGGCCTCTTCTTCGACCCGAAGCGGTACGACCTCTCGTCCGTGGGCCGTCTCAAGGTCAATGAAAAGCTCGGCCTCGATATCCCCCTCGACGTCAGGGTGCTCACCGACCGCGACATCGTCGAGATCGTGCGCTACCTGCTCAACCTGAGGACCGGCAAGGGCGAGGTCGACGATATCGACCACCTCGGCAACAGAAGGGTGAGGGGCATCGGCGAACTCCTCGAAAACCACTTCAGGATCGGTCTCGTCCGCATGGAGCGGGCGATCAAGGAGAAGATGACGCTCACCGAGCTCGACACGGCCATGCCGCACGACCTCATCAACGCGAAGCCGGTCATGGCTGCGGTGAAGGAGTTCTTCGGCTCGAGCCAGCTGAGCCAGTTCATGGACCAGACCAACCCGCTCTCCGAGATCACGCATAAGAGACGGCTTTCCGCCCTCGGCCCCGGCGGCCTGACCCGGGAACGGGCGGGCTTCGAGGTGCGCGACGTGCATCCGACGCACTACGGCAGAATATGCCCGATCGAGACGCCGGAAGGCCCGAATATCGGCCTCATCACCTCCCTCGCCTCCTACGCCAAGATCAACGACTTCGGCTTTATCGAGGCGCCCTACCGCAAGGTGGTGGACGGACGGGTCACCAAGGAGATCGTCTACTTCACGGCGATCGAGGGCCAGAACTATGTCATCGCCGAGGCGACCTCGCCGGCCGACAAGAAGGGCAACCTTATCGGCGAAACGGTTTCGGCGAGGGTCGGCGGCGACTTCAAGATCGTCACGCCCGAAGAAGTCCAGTACATGGATGTGTCGCCGAAGCAGATCGTGAGCGTTTCGGCGGCGCTGATCCCCTTCCTCGAGAACGATGACGCGAACAGGGCGCTCATGGGATCCAACATGCAGCGCCAGGCGGTCCCGCTGCTCGTTTCGGAGTCGCCGATCGTCGGCACCGGTATGGAGCACGCCGCGGCAAAGGACTCGGGATGGCTCGTGCTCGCCAAGCGGTCCGGCGTTGTCGAGAGCGTCGATTCGGCGCGCATCGTGGTCAGGGTCAAGGACCAGGGCGGCGTCGATATCTATAATCTCGTGAAGTTCCACCGCTCCAACCAGGGCACCTGCATGACCCAGAAGCCGATCGTCAATGTTGGAGATATCGTGGAGCAGGGCGATATCCTGGGCGATGGCCCTTCGACGGAGCTGGGAGAGCTCGCACTGGGCAAGAACGTGATCGTCGCGTTCATGCCCTGGGGCGGCTATAACTTCGAGGACGCTATCCTCATCAACGAGCGCCTGGTGAAGGACGATGTGTATACCTCCATCCATATCGAGGAGTTCGAGGTCGAAGCGCGGGACACCAAGCTCGGGCCCGAGGAGATCACGCGGGATATCCCGAACGTCGGCGAGGAAGCGCTGAAAGACCTCGACGAGAGCGGCATCATCAGGATCGGCGCCGAGGTGAAGCCCGGCGATATCCTGGTGGGCAAGGTCACCCCCAAGGGCGAGACGATGCTCACTCCCGAAGAGAAGCTGCTCCGCGCCATCTTCGGTGAAAAGGCCGAGGAGGTAAAAGAGAGCTGCCTCTATGTTCCGCCCGGCATCGAGGGCGTGGTGGTCGATGTCCGGGTCCTTTCTCGGAAGGGCATCGAAAAGGATGCCCGGACCAAGAGCATCGAAGAGGACGATATCAACAGGCTCCAGAGAGACCTCGAGGAAGAGGTCAAGATCCTCAAGGAAGAGCGGGCCGCCAAGCTCCGCCGCATTCTTGCCGGCGCGAAGCTTGAGGACGACTTCAAGGACCCCAAGACGAGGGAGCTCATCGGGCAGGCAGGCAAGAAGCTCACCGAGGGGCAGGTCGCCAAGATCAAGGACGACCACCTGTCGAGGGTAAAGCTCGCCGATCCCGAGCTCCGGGCGAAGATGGAGGAGATCAGCGGCGAGATAACCCAGTATATAAAGTACCTCGAGACGCGGTACCAGGAGCGCATCGACCGGGTGAAAAAGGGCGACGAACTGCCTCCCGGCGTCAACAAGGTCGTCAAGGCCTATATCGCGATGAAGCGGAAGATACAGGTCGGCGACAAGATGGCGGGACGCCACGGCAACAAGGGCGTCGTCTCGATGATCATGCCCGAGGAGGATATGCCCTATCTGCCCGACGGCAGGACGGTCGACATCGTGCTGAACCCCCTGGGCGTCCCCTCCCGAATGAACGTGGGCCAGATCCTCGAGATCCATCTCGGGTGGGCGGCAAAGTCCCTCGGTCTCCATGTCTCGACCCCGGTCTTCGAAGGGGCGAAGGAGAGCGAGATCAAGGACCTGCTCAAGAAGTCGGGGCTCCCGACCTCGGGGCAGATAACGCTCTTCGACGGCAAGACCGGCGAGCCGTTCCAGAGGCCGGTGACGGTGGGCTGCATGTACATGCTGAAGCTGCACCACCTCGTCGCCGACAAGATACACGCCCGCTCCATCGGCCCCTACTCGCTCGTCACCCAGCAGCCGCTCGGCGGCAAGGCCCAGTTCGGCGGCCAGAGGCTGGGAGAGATGGAAGTCTGGGCGCTCGAGGCATACGGCGCGGCGCATACGCTGCAGGAATTCCTGACCGTAAAGAGCGATGACATCAGCGGGAGATCGCGCATGTACGAGGCCATCGTCAAAGGCGACCCCGTGCTCGAGCCCGGCGTTCCCGAATCGTTCCACGTATTAATAAAAGAGCTCCAGAGCCTCGGCCTTGATGTAGAGCTCCTGGAGAAAAAGAAAAAGAGGGAGGAATAGGTGATAGAAGATATTTATGCCCTTTTCCAGAAGCCGAAGAATCCGAAGGATTTCGACGCGATACGGATCAAGCTGGCGTCGCCGGAGAAGATACGGGAGTGGTCGTACGGTGAAGTGAAGAAGCCCGAGACCATCAACTACCGTACCTTCAAGCCGGAACGGGACGGACTCTTCTGCGCCAAGATCTTCGGCCCCGTAAAGGACTGGGAGTGCCTCTGCGGCAAATACAAGAGGATGAAGCACCGCGGCGTCATCTGCGACAAGTGCGGCGTCGAGGTCATTCAGTCCAAGGTGAGAAGGGAGCGCATGGGGCATATCGAGCTCGCGACTCCCGTCGCCCATGTATGGCTCCTCCGGGGCGTTCCCAGCAGGATAGGGACGCTCCTCGACATGACCATACGCCAGTTGGAGAAGGTGCTCTACTTCGAGGAGTACGTGGTCATCGATGCCGGCGATACGCCGCTCAAGGAGAAGGAGCTGCTCTCCGAGGACGAGTACAAGAAGAAGCTCGCCGAGTACGGCAGCCGTTTCAAGGCGGGAATGGGCGCCGAGGCCATCAGGGAGCTCCTGAGAAAGGTCGATCTCGATCTGCTCGCCAAGGAGCTGAAGGAGAAGATCGATTCGGTCTCCTCCCTGGGCGTCAAGCGGCGGCTCTCGAAGCGGATCAAGACGGTCGAGGCGTTCCTCAGGTCCGAGAACAGGCCGGAGTGGATGATCCTCGATATCATTCCCGTGCTTCCCCCGGACCTGCGGCCCCTCGTTCCCCTCGACGGAGGTCGGTTCGCGACCTCCGATCTCAACGACCTCTACCGCCGCGTCATCAACCGGAACAACCGGCTGAAGCGGCTGATGGAGCTCAAGGCGCCGAGCGTCATCATCAAGAACGAGAAGAGAATGCTCCAGGAGGCGGTCGATGCGCTCTTCGACAACAGCAAGCGCTCCAAGGTCCTGAAGGCCGGCGGCAAGCGCGCGCTCAAATCCCTGAGCGATATGATCAAGGGCAAGCAGGGCCGCTTCAGGCAGAACCTGCTCGGCAAGCGCGTCGATTACTCCGGCCGTTCGGTCATCGTCGTCGGTCCCGAGCTCAAGATGAACCAGTGCGGCCTGCCGAAGCGCATGGCCCTCGAGCTCTTCAAGCCGTTCGTCTTCAACAAGCTCGAGGAGAAAGGCTACGCGACCACCATAAAACAGGCCAAGAGGCTGGTCGAGAAGGAGCGGCCCGAGGTCTGGGATGCGCTCGAGGACGTGATCACCGAGCATCCGGTGCTCCTGAACCGCGCCCCGACCCTCCACCGCCTCGGCATCCAGGCCTTCGACCCCATGCTCGTCGAGGGCAAGGCGATCAAGCTCCACCCGCTGGTCTGCACCGCCTTCAACGCCGACTTCGACGGCGACCAGATGGCGGTGCATGTGCCGCTCTCGATCGAGGCGCAGATCGAGGCGCGGGTGCTGATGCTCTCGATCAACAACCTCCTCTCGCCGGCGAACGGAAAGCCGATCGTCGTGCCGACGCAGGATATGGTCCTGGGCATCTACTACCTCACGAAACAGAAGAGGGGAGCCCGCGGCGAGGGGAAGGCCTTCGCCGACCCCGATGATGTCCGCATCGCCTATGACGCCGGCGTGGTCGATGAGCATGCGATGATCAAGGTGAGGATGGACGGCGGGTTTGTCGAGACCACGGCGGGCCGGATGCTCTTCAGCGAGATACTGCCTGACGGCATCCCCTTCTCCGCGGTCAACAAGGAGCTGACCAAGAAGGAGATCGGGAAGCTCATCGAATATATCCACAAGGTATCGGGAAAGCGGGCGACCGTTGTCTTCCTGAACAACCTCGAACGGCTCGGGTTCGGCTACGCCACGAGGTCCGGCATCTCGATCTCGATCGACGACATGCATATCCCCACCAAGAAGGCGGAGCTGATCAAGGAGGCGGAGCAGGAGGTGATGGAGGTCCAGCGGCAGTATGCCGACGGCCTGATCACCCAGGGCGAGCGGTATAACAAGGTCATCGACATCTGGGCGAACGTGACCGAAAAGGTCGCCGACGAGATGATGAAAGAGCTCGGCGCCGAGGAGGGCAAGGAGCTTACCGAGGACCAGATCAAGGAGAGCAGGTCTTTCAACAGCATCTTCATGATGGCCGATTCGGGCGCACGAGGCAGCGCCGCCCAGATCCGCCAGCTCGCCGGCATGCGAGGCCTTATGGCCAAGCCGTCGGGCGAGATCATCGAGACCCCGATCACGGCCAACTTCAGAGAGGGCCTTACGCCGCTGCAGTACTTCATCTCGACCCACGGTGCGCGCAAGGGTCTGGCCGACACCGCGCTCAAGACCGCTAACGCCGGTTATCTGACCAGGAGGCTGGTCGATGTCGCGCAGGACGTGATCCTCAACGAGATCGATTGCGGGACCCGCGAGGGGATTACCGTTGTCCCGCTCATCGAGGGCGGCGAGATCATTCAAGCCCTGGAGGAGCGGATATTCGGGAGGACCATTGCCGAGACGCTGAAAGATCCGGTGACCGGCGATATCATCGCCAACCGGAACGTCGAGGTCGACGACGAGCTGGCGAAGAAGGTCGTCGAGGCGGGCATCGACCGCGTGAAGATCCGCTCGGTCCTCACCTGCCATTCACGGGTCGGCGTCTGCGCCAAGTGCTACGGAAGAGACCTCGCCCGGGGCGGACCGATCGAGATCGGCGAGTCCATAGGGATCATCGCCGCGCAGTCCATCGGCGAGCCCGGCACGCAGCTGACGATGAGAACCTTCCATATCGGCGGCGCGGCGACGAAGGTGATCGAGCAGGCGACGCTCGAGGCGAAGAACTCGGGCTTCGTCAAGTTCATCGACGTGAGCGCCGTCAAGAACAAGGAGGGCGTGCTCATCGTCCTCAACCGTAACGCGATGATCGCGGTGGCGGACAAGTCGGGCAGGGAGAAGGAGAAGTACAACCTCGTCTACGGCGCGAGGATATTCGTCGAGGACGGCCAGAAGATCGACGCCAACCAGCGGCTGGTCGAATGGGACCCGTACTCCACCCCGATCCTGACCGAGATCGGCGGCAAGGTCGCGCTGGGCGATATCGTCGAGGGCGCTACCTTCAAGGAGGAGGTCGACGAGACCACCGGCCTCGCCCACAAGGTCGTCATCGACTACCCGGCGAACATGAGGCCGAGAATATCGATCAAGGACGAGCACGGGAGGACCGTCAAGATCCCCGGGACGAACAATCCCGCCCGGTACCTGCTTCCCGCAGGCGCTCACATCCTCGCCGACAAGGGGGATGCCATCTATCCCGGCGATATCCTCGCGAAGATACCGCGGGAGACCACCAAGACGAAGGACATCACCGGCGGTCTGCCGAGGGTCGCGGAGCTCTTCGAGGCGCGGAAGCCCAAGGAGCAGACGATCGTCAGCGAGATCGACGGTATCGTCGAGTTCAGGGGCGCCCATAAGGGAATGCGCGTGGTCGTCGTAAAGGGCGGCAGCGAATCGAGGGAGTACCTCATTCCCAAGGGCAAGCATGTCACCGTCCATGAGGGCGACTGGGTAAAGGCCGGAGAGCCGCTGATGGACGGCGCGGTGAACCCCCACAGCATCCTGGATATCCTCGGACCGAAGGAGCTCCAGAGCTATCTCGTCGACGAGGTCCAGAAGGTCTACCGCCTGCAGGGCGTCTCGATCAACGATAAGCATATCGAGGTCATCGTCCGGCAGATGATGCGGAAGATACGCATCGAGGACCCGGGCGATACGGTATTCCTGATCGGCGACGAGGTCGACAGGATGATCTTCGCCGAGGAGAACGAGCGGGTGCGCGACAACGGCGGCAGGCCGGCGCAGGGAAGACCGCTGCTCCTCGGGATCACGAAGGCGTCCCTTTCGACCGAGAGCTGGGTGTCGGCTGCGTCCTTCCAGGAGACGACCCGGGTGCTCACCGAGGCTGCGCTGAGCGGCATGGTGGACGAGCTCAGGGGCCTGAAGGAGAACGTGATCATGGGAAGGATAATCCCCGCGGGAACCGGCATGCAGCCCTACCGCGACACCTTCATCAAGGGAGATTTCTACGCCATGCAGCTCGAGCACGCCGAGGAAGCGGTGGAGTAGCAGGCGGCTGCTCTTCACTGATGGTGAAGGAACGCATGTATAACTGAACCATGAGAGCCCTGCGGCGGACGCCGCAGGGCTTTTTTTATGAACGAAGTTGCCGGAATACGGTAATTATGCATGAGCAGGCGACGGGGCATGAAGGGAACCGCTGCAAGGCATTTACCTGCGACACCTTAGATGATTTTCATATCGCCCCCGACAACAGCAAGAGGGCCTCACATGGCGGAGCCCTTGAAAATCCCCACAGATACGGTATCCTGTCGCTTTGTAAATGCCTTGCAGCGGCTCCCTTCATGCCCTGCTTCGACACAGAAGAAAGGTGCTTCCTCAGAAGCAATAACAATCATGTCTGATACCCCCCGCTTTGTCGCCGATGTCATGCTGGGGAGCCTTGCCACGTGGCTCAGGATCCTCGGGTTCGATACGCTCTATTGCAACCGCATCGATGACCGCACCCTGCTCAGGATCGCCGCGCAGGAGCAGCGTATTCTCCTCACCAGGGATACCGGCATCCCTTCCCGCAGAGGGAACAGTACGGTGGCGCTCATTCGGGCAGAGGAGGTCTTCGAGCAGCTCGCCGAGGTGCTGGCCTTCCTCCGGCAGAGCGCACGGCTGCCCTCGCTGCCCCTGCCCGCGCGCTGTCCCCGCTGCAACGGGACGCTCGAACCCGCCTCCCGGGAGGCTGTTGCAGAGAGCGTGCCGGAGCATGTCCTGCTCTCTGCCGATTCTTTTTTTCGGTGCAGGGAGTGTGGTAAAGTCTACTGGGAAGGATCGCATGCGAACCGCATCAAGAGCAAACTGAAGGAAGTGATCGCGCAGTGGGGAGCCTCAGACGGAGACTGATATTCGCGCTCATGCTCATCGTGCTGATCATCGCCTTCGGCACTGCCGGGTACATGGGCATAGAGGGCTGGGACTTTCTCGATGCCCTTTACATGACGATAATAACGCTGACGACGGTCGGTTACCGGGAGATCCATGCGCTGTCGCCGCAGGGGATCGCGTTCACGATCATGCTGATCATCGGCGGCGTCGGCACGGTCCTCTACGCCCTGAGTACCGGGGCAAAGATCGTTCTCGAAGGAGAGCTCCAGGAACTGTTCGGGAGGAGAAGAGTGGAAAAGAGGATAAAAGAACTGAAGGACCACTACATCGTCTGCGGGTTCGGCAGGATGGGAAGGATCATCTGCCGCGAGCTCAAGGAGAAGAAGGTGCGGTTCATCGTTGTCGAGAAGCAGCATGACATCGCGCAGGAGAGTGACGATCTGCTCATCATCGAGGGCGATGCAACACAGGACGATACGCTGCGGGATGCGGGCATCGAGCGCGCCAGGGGGCTGATCTCGGTGCTCCCCACCGATGCGGAGAACCTCTTCGTGGTCCTCAGCGCCCGGGGGATGAATCCCGGCCTCCTCATCGTGGCACGGGCAGGGGAGGAGGGATCGGAGCAGAAGCTGCTGAGGGCGGGAGCGAACCGCGTGATCTCGCCCTACCATATCGGCGGCCTGCGCATCGCCCACACGGTGCTGAAGCCCGCGGTCGTCGATTTTATCGAGTTCGCGACGAAGAGCGGCAACATCGACCTGCAGATGGAGGAGATTACGATAAAGGAGGGCTCGCGTCTCGTCGGGCTCAGCCTCGACGAATGCGGCATCGGCAGGGAGCTGGGCATTATCATCGTCGGGATACGGCGCGCCTCTGGTGAAATGAAGTTCAATCCGACCTTCCGCACCACCATCAAAGCAGGGGATACGCTGATCGCGCTCGGCGAGATCTCGAAGCTCGGGACCCTTGAGGAGATGGCGGGCATGAAGAAATAGCTGCGTCTGCGCCCTGCAGGGGATAGCTGAAGAGTACCTTTCTGTTGTACAATACAGGACGCGCTGAAAAGAACGAGGCGAAGAATGAGAAGCAGCCGGTAAGGCGGAGCGCAGACGCATCCATAACGAGCGGTGCGAAAAAGAAAAAGAGTGAGATTCAGGGGAGGAAAGCGAAGTGTTCAATCCGTTAACCGTTGTTGATTGGCTGATTACATGGTTCACCGAGAAGATCTCGCGCAAGGCGAGGATTCTCCTCGTAGTGTTCTTCCTGCTGTTCGTGCTCGCCGGCGGCGTCGCCGCCTATAAAGTCAACGACTATTTCGAGAACGACCCGGACGCCTGCATCATCTGCCATGTTCACGACAGTGCGAACCAGGCCTGGTCGGTGAGCGAGCACAAGAGCGTCAATTGCCACGACTGCCACCATTCGACCAAGCTCGACCAGGTCCGGCAGCTCTACCATTTCGTCTTTCTCGGCCACAAGACGATTACGCCCCGCCACGGGAAGATCATCGTCCCCAGGAAATTCTGCATGGACTGCCATTGGGAGCGCAACGAGAAGTATCCTAGCGCCAAGCTGGTGAGCTCCTCCCAATACCATATGCGGCATGTGGTGGACCATGACGTGGAGTGTACGCGGTGCCACGGCTATGTCATCCACAAGTTCGCTGCCGATGAGAAGGTCTGCTTCAGGTGCCATGAGGGGAAAGAGGTCCACGGCAAGGGCATGGAGCAGCTGCAGTGCTTCAATTGCCACACCGAGCGGCGGAAAGACCTCAGGCCCGATCGCGCCAAGTGCCTGGTGTGCCACGGCCAGGAGAGCACGCGTCAGGAGCTCCTGAAGGGCGGCACCCTGGATGTCCGCTTCTTCCAGGTCTCGGAGGCCGACATCAGGAAGGCGACCAAGATAGAGGTTCCTGCCGGCGCCCCGATGCAGTTCGATTGCTACCGGTGCCACAAGCCCCACCAGCAGGCGCGGGCCGACTGGAACGACTGCCTGAAATGCCACAGCGATGCGCCGGCCAAGGGAAAGCACGAGGTCCATATCAAGGGCATGTCGATGAAGTGCAGGGACTGCCATAAGCCTCACGGGTGGACGGTGACCGAGGAGCAGGCACGCCGCGAATGCATACGGTGCCATGAGTACAAAGACCCCCAGCGCTTCATAGGAGCGTAGGGGAGCAGAGGGGAGCGTAGAGAGTTCGGTCGGCGGGACGCCCGTGAAAAAGCCGGGGAAAAGGAAATACGGCGATGCGGTCGAGAACCTTGTTGAGCACTTCAAGGGGTTCATTCTCGCGGCGCTGGTGACCGTATTCATACTCGGCGTTACGGTGGGCTACCGCTATTACCGGTACACCCAGGAAGATCCCCAGTTCTGCGCCTCCTGCCACCTCATGGACGCAGCGGTCAGGGAGTGGCAGAAGGGAAAGCACCGGGATGTAGTCTGCCAGAGGTGCCACCAGCTGACTATCTTCGAAAAGAACCAGCTCCTGGTCGCCTTCGTGGTTGCCGGGAATAAGCCCCTGGAGCAGACCCACGGCAGGGAGAAGCCCTGGCAGGCATGCAACCGCTGCCACACCGACAGCGCAGCGCAGGGAGCGGTCACGATGACGAAGTCGTACGGCCATGCGCGGCATGTCTTCATGCAGAAGATCGCCTGCAAGGAGTGCCATAAGGGTACGGTCCACGACTTCCACGTCAATGAGCGCTCCTGCCAGGAGTGTCACCATGACAAGGGAGTCCACGGCATCGGCATGGAGGCGTTCTCATGCCTCAAGTGCCACTCCTTCTCCGAAAAGACGCCGTCGATGGTCCCCAAGGACCGGTGCATCAAATGCCATGCCGCTATCCCCCGGAAAGGACCGATGTCGGGTCTCCTCTGCCATCAGTGCCACCGGCCGCACGGGAAGATAAATCCCACTCCGGCGACCTGCGTGAGCGAGTGCCACCGCAACGAGACGGCGGTGGGGCAGCACGGGCGCCATCTCAGTAAAGGATTGCACTGCATGTATTGCCACCGGCCGCATACCTGGACCGTGGGCGAGGAGCGGGCGAAGTCCCTCTGCAGCGAGTGCCACGCCTTCAGAAAGCCGGAGAGCTTCATTTACTGAATCGAGTACTGAATCGAGCCTTTTTGAATTTTTCTCCTCGTGACGGTTATAACGGTTATAATAGAGCTTGTTGTCATGCCCGCTCCTCGTTCCTTTGCTCTCCTGTTGCGTGCAGCCCCGTCCCATTTTGCAGTGGTGCAAAGGCTTGAGCGCTTTTTGCAGAAGTGCAAAGTTCTTCATTTTTAAAATAAGTTATAATACAAATGGTTGTTTGGTGGCACAAAATGTGCAATATAACTTGGTGAAGAGCAGATGAAGAGTAATTGTTTATCGGTCAATTGCGCTGAGCATATCTTTAAACAACCATAATGGAGGAGGTAGCGGTATGAAGACAAAGATGCAGAAGGTAAGGATGGGGACAAAGATCGGGGCGGCGGTCGGGGGGCTGGCGTTTCTCTTCTTCGGGCTCATTCCGGGATTCTATTTCGGGAGCTACGGCTCGCTGCTCGTCATGAAGCATCTGCTGGGGCATTCTGTCGAGCCGTCGCTGCTGGTGAGGATGGTGGTCGCCGTCGGCAGTGTGCTCGGCATTGTCAGCACCGGGTCGGTGAGCATCGTTATCGGGTCGATACTCGGGACGGTCGGAGGCTATGCGGTAGCCGCTGTCACCGAGCCTGCGGCAGCCGCCAAGCCTGCGGGGAGCGAGGTCAAGGTCCGGTAGTCCCGCAGCCGAACGCTACGGTTATAACGGGGAGAGGGCGCGCACTGCCTCTCCCCGTTTTTTTCGCCCCGGTTGCACCCGTGAGCGGCAAGCAGTATCGAAGTTTCGCAGGTCATAAGTATTTACAAAGAATCCTCTCTTTAGGTATCATTAGTAGCTGTAGCCCGCGAGCAGCCACTTATCCGTTATAAATAACACTATGATGAAGGAGGTCTGATGAGAAGGTTTCTGGCGGTAGTATTCTTATTGTTTCCGCTGCTGTGCCTCTCCGGTGCGGCATACGCCGATACCTTTGCCTGCCTTGCCTGCCATAGCGCGATGAAGGGCAAGGTCAGGACAGAGAAGGGAGCCCTTGTCGACGTCAATGTAGACGGAAACCGGTATGCGAGCTCGGTGCATGGGAGCCTCGATTGCGTCGCCTGCCACAAACAGTTCAGCGCGAACCCGCATGCCCCGGTCCAGGCAGGCGGGGTTCCCGGCGCCGTCGGGGCGCTGGCGAGCAGGCTCACCCAGAAGGCGAAGGCCGATCCCGTCGCCCAGGCTGCATGCGCCGATTGCCACAGCGATATCTACAAGGCGTGGCAGAACAGCGCTCACGGCAGGAATATCATCGATAAGAAGCAGGCGGACGGTCCGCTCTGTACCGACTGCCACGGCTCGCCGCACTATATCACTCCCAAGGGCACGGCGACCTCGCCGGTGAGCTACAAGAACATCGTGGAGACCTGCGGCACATGCCACGAGCAGGAGTCGCTCGCCAAAAAATACAACTTCAGCACGCATATTCTCGAAAGCTATTATGCGAGCTTCCACGGGAAGAAATATGTCATCGGCCACCAGAATGCCCCCACCTGCGTCAGCTGCCACGGCGCCCATGAAGTGATGGAATGGGATCACCCGAAGTCGCCGGTGGCCTGGGAGAACAGGACCACGACCTGCGGCACATGCCATCCCGGCGCAACGAAGAAGTTCGTCACCGCCATAAGCCATCAGCCGCTCGGAAAGGACAATCCCATCCCCTACTACTTCGAGAAGGGGCTTATCGTGCTCCTGCTGGGAGTCTTCACCTTCATAACGGGGCACGTCGTCCTCGAGGCATATTCGGAGATCAGGGATAAAGTTTTCAGGAAGGGCAAGGAGGACCGCCATGAGTAGAGAGATCCCGAAGGAGTACCTTCGTTTCAACCTGACCGAAAGAATACAGCACGTGATCATGTTCGTCACCTTCCTCCTGCTCACCTTTACCGGATGGGCGCTGAAATATCCCGAGCAGACGGTCGAGCACTCGAGCTGGCTGGTGCAGATATGGGGCGGCGCGAAGAACGCCGGCATCGTCCATCGCGCAGCGGGCATCACCATGCTGCTCGACTTCGTCTGGCATGTGGCGTATCTCGCCTATATGCTCGGCACGGGCAAGATGAAGCTGCGCTGGAATACCACCATCATCCCGACGCCGAAGGATGTGACCGATGCGGTCCAGAACATCCTCTATTTCGTCGGCCTGAGCAAGACGAAGCCGAAGTTCGGCAGGTTCAGCTATATCCACAAGTTCGACTACTGGGCGGTCTTCTGGGGCATGGGGATCATCGGGCTGTCGGGGCTCTTCCTCGCCTTTCCCGTATGGGCGTCCACCTTCTTCCCGGCATGGAGCGCCAACTGGATATGGGATGTGCTCTCGATCATGCACAGCGACGAGGCCCTGCTGGCGATCGTCTTCATCCTCTTCTGGCACTTCTACAACGAGCACCTGCGCTACAACAAGTTCCCCATGAGCATGACCTGGATTACCGGGAAGATCCCGATCGAGGATATGAAACACGAGCATCCCCTGGAGTATGAGATCGAGTTCGGGGATGGCAAAGGGGTCAATAAATGAGATGGCTGGTGCTGGTCTCGATGAGTCTGCTGATATTCGGCTGCTCCCCGGCGAAGGTGGAGCACGCGGCAACGGCGGAGGCCGAGAAGGAGCCCGAGAAGGTCGTTACCCGCGATGAGGCGATCAAGAGCCTGCCGTGCTTCCAGTGCCATGCCTACGAGAAGTTTTCGGCCCCGCCGCGGAAAGGGGTCTTCTCGCACCGGCTGCATCTCGATTCGGGGTACCACTGCAACCAGTGCCACGACTTCCAGGGGCACCAGCATATAACGGTGCGGAGAGACGTCTGCGGCAATTGCCATAGCATCAAGGCGATCGCCTTCAACAAGACGGCGTTCCCCTCGCGCTTTAACCACGAGTCTCACGCAAAGACGTTCAGCTGCCGCGAGTGCCATCCCGGCGTCTTCCTCATGAAGACGGGAGCTGCCGAGGTCACGATGAAGGACATCTACAACGGCGCTTACTGCGGCGCCTGCCACGACGGCAAGAAGGCCTTTTCCGCCAATGAGTGCGATAAGTGCCACGCCGTGAAGGGGTTCAACAAGGAGCTGACGTACAAGGTCGAGGGCATCGGCGACGTCGCATTCAGCCATAAGTTCCATACCAGTGCGTTCGGCTGCAGCGACTGTCATCCGAAGCTCTTCGAGATGAAGAAGACCCAGGGCAGGATGAAGATGGAGCCCATGGAGAAAGGGAAGCTCTGCGGCGCCTGCCACAATAACCAGATCGCCTTCCCAGTCTCCGATTGCGCCCGATGCCATAAGAGTTGAACCGGAACCCTGCAAAAAGCCGGGAGCGTGTATCGCGCTCCCGGCTTTTTTTAGTGCTGCGAGAGGCCGCTCTCCGCGGGCAGAGGGGGCGTTATTTCGGAATCGTGAAGATGAAGTTCGGGTGGTTATCCCATGTGTTCTCGCACCACATGTCTCCCCCGTGCTTTGCTATGAGATCGCGGCTGATCGTGAGGCCGAGGCCGGTGCTGTCCTTGCTCTCGAAGCGCTCGAATATCCGGGTGCGGTTTTCATCCGACACCGGGGGCCCGCTGTTGTAGACATTGAGCCGGTAGTGATCGCCCCTGTCTTCGAACCCGAAGGCGATATAGCCCGAAACCGCATAGCGTATGGCGTTGCGGATCAGGTTGCGGTAGACGATGCGGACCCAGTGGGCGTTCGCTTTTATGATGATCCTGTTGCCCGGAATCGCTCCCAGGCTGTTGTCGATCCTGATCCTGTTCTCTTCGATCTCCGAAGCGAATTCGTCGAGGAGCGGATCGATGATGTCCTGCCGGAGGTCGAGGTACTCCTTTTCCGGCATCTTCGCGTTCATGATGGATGACCGGCAGAGGTATTCGCTGACGATCTTCTCGAGGTGGTGTATCCTGGCGGAAATATCCGAAAGGGTGACTTTGACACTCTCGTCGATCGTGCCGAACGCGCCGCGGGTGAGGAGCTTTATCGTGCTCCCGATCGCGACGAGCGGCCCGCGGATATCGTGCGAGGCGATGCTCAGCATATCGAGGATGTGCCGCTCCCGCTCGATGCGTTCGGTCACGTCCCGGCAGACCCCCATGATGCCGACCGTTTCGCCTCGCGCATCCCTCCAGGGGACTTTCGTGACCGAGAGCCACAGCTCTTTCCCCTGAGGGCAGGTCCTCCGCTCTATCTTGTCTTTGACCGGGATGCCGGTATCCATGATCCTCTTGTCTTCGAGCAGCAGCGCTTCGGCCTGGTCGGGCGGCAGGAAGTCGGAGTCCGTCTTGCCGATCATATCGTCGATTGACGTGCTGGCATAGACAGCGCACGTATTGCTGACGGCAACGAACCTGCACTGCAGGTCTTTGAAATAGATGAAATCGGGAATGCCGCGCATGAGCGCTTCCATCAGCTCGGCGCATGCACTCGGACTTCCCCCCACGGGACCTCCCCCCATTGGTGTGTGCGGTGACGACATTGAAGAGAATAATAATCCGATTCTCCGCAGAAGTCAAGCCAATTTAGAAATATCTCGTCCGGAAAAACTCGTTCGGGGGAGGAGGGGGTATAACCCTCAAAGCTTGTTGAGATTCGAGGCAGAACATGCTATTTTAACTGTATTTATAGTAATCGTGTAAGAGCACAGAACGAGTACGATCAGAAATAAACCTGATGGGTGGACAAGGAGGAAGGCATGGCTCTGATTCCGGACCTGGATTTTTCGAAATCTGCGTATCATGTGCATTGGCATGTTCTGATTACTCATTTCCCGATATCGTTCTACGTTGCTGCCTTCGGCTTTCAGATACTGCATCTTTTCACCAAGCCGGATTGTTTTGAAGAGGCTACCAATGTAGCGCTGATTGCCGGAACCGTTGTGATGATACCCACCACCGTGAGCGGCTGGCGGACCTGGAAGACCCGCTACCAGGGCGCTTGCGTTCCGCTCTTTCAACGGAAGATCGTGATCGCCTTCATTATGCTGGGCCTGAGCTTGGCCCTGTCGGTCTGGCGCGTGGTCTCCCTTGATGACTTCATAAACACCCGCACTAGTACGGCGCATTGGGTGTACCTCATCGGCAATATACTTTTGATGGCGGGAGCTTCTGTAGAAGGGTATTATGGAGGGCGGCTCAACCACCCGTGAGGAGTGCGGATGCACGCTGCGAAACGTTCGGTATAATAAAGTGTCTCAACCAGGAGAGAGGGACGTGCCTAGTGCAGTGAGCGGTGGCAGGCGCTCAGAAGAGTGGGAAAGGGGCAGGTCGTGACATTCTCTCCATTCTTCTGGTATGTTATCTCTGTGCTGATGAGGGAAGTGCCGGAAATAGTGTAGGGCGTAGCGCTTTCAGCCGCACAGCAATTGTATAGTCGAATGGCCGCCGATTTTTTTCAGCCGATCATATGTAATGCTTACGGTTCCAGAATGATCGCCCCGCTGATTGTTGCAGGGACAGCAGCCGCGTACGCTGTCGCCTTTACTCCTTTGTATCGCACCGTCGGCGAGGTGGCCACGGCTCTAGTCTTGTTCCCCGTCGCATCAGCGGGGATGCTCGCCGGATGGCGCGGCGGGCTTGCCGCAGCCTTCGCCTGCATCCTCCTGAACGCCCTCCTGTTCTCCTGGGTCGCAGAGGACGGTATGACAGCGCATCTGCGGCTCTGGCCGGGGATGGTCGTCACGCTTCTCGTCGGCGCGATGACCGGCGAGCTCAGCGGGCTTCTCAAAACGGTGCGGAGGAGAGCGGCAGAAGAACGGGCCAGGAACGGCGCATTCCTCAACAGCGTGCTCGACGGCATTCAAGACGGCATGTGCGTGGTTGATACCGACCTGACCGTCATTCTCGTGAACAAGACCGTAGAGCGATGGTATGCGCATAAGCTGCCGATACCTCCCCGGTCCAGGAAGTGCTATGAGGTGTTCCACGACCGTGCGGAGCCCTGTGAGCGCTGTCCCTCTCGCAGGACGATCGAGAGCGGGGAACCGCACGTGGAGGTCGTCGAGCACCGGTCCGATAAGGGGCACAGCTGGTGGGCTGAGGTGTATACGTTCCCGCTCCGCGACAGCAGCGGCACGCTTGTGGGAGTTATCGAGTACGGTCGTGATATTACCGAGCGCAAACGCATGGAAAGAGAGCTGCTCCTCGCCGAGGAGCGGAAACTGCGCACTGTAGGGCGGGACCTGCATGACGGTATAGGGCAGCTCCTCACCGCTCTCGCACTCAAGACGAGAGTCCTAGAGCGGCGATGGGAACAGTGCTCCCTTCCGGAATCCGAGCACCTGTCCGAGATCGCCGCGATCATCGAACAGGCGAAAGGACAGGTCAGGAGCCTGTCAAAGAGTCTTCTGTCTGCATCCGTCGAGGAGGAAGGGCTCGCTGCGGCCCTCGGTGAGCTCGCCGCTACCACCGAGAAGCTCTTCGGGATCCCGTGCAGGTTCACCTGCGACGGACAACGACTCACCATCGATGCCGGTGCAGCGGGACATCTTTACCGGATCGCCCAGGAGGCGGTGACGAACGCCGTGCGGCACGCGTCGCCGCAAGAGATCGATATCTCCTTGATCGCAGTACAGGGAGCGGTGTTCCTGACCGTGCGGGACGACGGCGCCGGCATTGCCGAAAGCGCCGGACAGGGCGGCGGCATGGGTTTGAAGATCATGCAGTATCGCGCCGGGGTCATCGGCGCATCGCTTTCGGTCTATAGCACTTCTCCCCGGGGAACGCTTGTACGATGCACCCGTCATGATTTGAAGCGGGTTCGGCAATAATGCGTGCATGCCCGCCTCGGTCGGGCGACGCGCAATTCCTTGCATGGAGGTGATCAAGTGCATACCGTCTTCATCGTTGATGACCATCCTCTCGTCAGCCAGGCGCTCGCCCAGCTGATCGACCAGGAGCCCGACCTCACGGCACGGGGAAGCGCGGGGACCATCCGGGGAGCGCTTGACGGCATTGCGGAATGCAGGCCCGACTGTGCCATTATCGATATCTCTCTCGGCGACAGCAGCGGACTGAAGCTTATCGAGGACCTTGCGCAGCATTTCCCTTTCCTGAATATCCTGGTGCTCTCGATGCATGAGGAGTCGTTGTACGCCGAACGATGCCTGGAAGCCGGGGCAAAAGGGTACATCATGAAAAAAGAGCGGCCCGAAAAGATCATCACCGCCCTGCGGCGTATCGCCTCGGGAGGCGTTTACGTCAGCGATGAGCTCGGCGCGCAGCTGCTGCAGCGGTTTGCCGGGAAGCAGCATGCGAAAGACCGCTCCCGGCTCGAGAGCCTGAGCTCCCGTGAGCTCGAGGTTTTCCAGCTCATCGGACAGGGGCTCTCGCCGGGTGCGATCGCAAAGCAGCTGAACCTGAGCATCAAGACCATCGAGACCCATGTCGGACACATCAGGACAAAGATGGGCCTGAAAAGCTCCCGTGAGCTCCTGCTCCACGCTGTCCATCATAGCATGAGGAACACCGCCCTGTAGGGGGCCGTCTCTTGCGCGGCGCCTCCTGCGCTGCATCCGGTGATCTGCTCTCTCGCATCTTGCCTTCCTGGCTATAGGGAAATCCCCTATTTTGCAGCCGGGATATCCCTGAGCTGAAAAACAGGGAGTCCCCGATACGAAGCCTCCTTGTTTTTTCCGACAAAAGGATGTGTGCAATTTTGCACTGACGACGCTCGGTACAAAGGAGCGACCGAAGTCATATCCTCAGAGGAGGGCAGCAATGAACTGGTTCAACAACTTGAAGGTGAGGACGAGGCTATTGTCCGCATTTCTGATCATGTCGTTCATTACAGCGGCGATCGGTTTCATGGGCATCAGGAACATGTCTGCAATCAATGATATGGCGGATACGATGTACGAAAGGGAGTTGCTCGGCCTCTCGTATGTCAAAGAGGCAAATATCAATCTGCTGTATGCAACCCGGGCAGAGAAGAACCTCCTGCTTTCCAGCTCGGAAAAGGACCGCCAGCAGCGCATAGAAAACATTGCCAAGTACAACGGCTGGATGATGGAAAACCTCAACAAGGCAAGGCCGCTCTTCAGCTCGGAAAAGGCGAAGCAGCAGTTCGAGCTCATCATGCAGGCACAGCAGGAGTTCGACCGGATTCAGAAGCAGATCATCGAAGCGGCTATAAAAGAGGGGCTCCAGGACAGGAGAGCCTCTGTCGACCTTTCAATGGGAGCGGCACGGGAAAAGCTCAATGTGCTCGATAATGCCATGACCGAGCTGTCGAAGATCAAAGAAGAGAATGCAAAGGAATACTCAGCTGCGACAACGGAGCTGTACAAGAGCAGTCGCCTGTTCATGATCCTTCTTGTTGTGGGCAGTATCTGTCTCGGCGTCGTTATGGGCGTGCTCATTACCTTGGGGCTCACCAAACAGCTGGGGGGAGAGCCGGGCTACATTGCCGATCTCGCCCGGAACATCAGCGAGGGCAACCTCACGATGAAGCTGGAATCCACCGGCAAGGAGACCGGCGTTTATCTTGCCATGAAGAATATGGTGGAGAGGTTAAAGGAAATTGTTACTGATGTAAAAGCCGCAGCCGACAATGTGGCTTCGGGCAGCCAGGAGCTGAGTGCGAGCGCGGAGCAGATGTCGCAGGGCGCCACCGAGCAGGCCGCCGCAGCCGAAGAGGCCTCCTCCTCGATGGAAGAGATGTCCTCCAATATCCGGCAGAACGCGGACAATGCGCAGCAGACCGAAAAGATCGCCCAGAAGTCAGCCAAGGATGCCCAGGACAGCGGCACGGCGGTCTCCGAGGCGGTCACTGCCATGAGGGACATAGCCTCGAAGATCTCGATCATCGAAGAGATAGCGCGCCAGACCAACCTGCTGGCACTGAACGCAGCCATCGAGGCTGCCCGTGCAGGGGAGCACGGAAAAGGCTTTGCCGTAGTCGCCTCAGAGGTGAGGAAACTGGCCGAGCGGAGCCAGACCGCGGCAGGGGAGATCAGCCAATTGTCGGGCTCCAGTGTTCAGGTGGCGGAGGCAGCCGGCGAGATGCTCCAGAAGCTGGTCCCCGACATCCAGA